>NZ_JALQCX010000020.1:0-50921 GCF_023241665.1 Pseudomonas morbosilactucae
GGCCCGGCAATGCTTTTGGCCGCCGGGACAATCGCCTTGGGGTTGCCCAGGGCTTCACGCATGGCCCAGCCGCCGGCCTCGTGCCACACCGCGCCGTGCTCCAGTTCGCCGTCTTCACCGACGATGGCGCCCTTGCCATAGGCCTGGACCCGATCCGCACCGCCCAGGGCGCTGATCAAACGCTGGGACAACTCGCTGCCCAGGGCCCGCAACTGCTCCATGAACGGCAGCAGGTTTTCTTCATAGCGCCCGGCGTAGGGGTTCTCCACCACGGCCACGGCCACGGCGATCAACAGGGGCTCGGCCACCACCGGCCCGCCCTCGTGATGCACTTCTTCTATATCCAGTTTGAATTTGCGGATCTTCACCAACGACATGCTTGATCTCCGGCAGACACCCGCCTGTAAGAAGTTGCTTGGCGGGCTTCCATAATATGCATTATGTAATGTATGGTGCAAGAAATTATGTTTTATGCACAAAAAGGAAATGCACTCCATGAAACTGATCTCCTATCACCACAACCAGCAAGCCTGTTTCGGCGCCGTGGTCGACGACCACGTCATCGACCTGGGCAAGCAGTTCCCCGGTGTCGATAACCTCGCGGCCCTGCTGGCCGATCCAGAACTGTTGCAACAGGCCCGCTCGCGGGTCGCCGACGTGCAGCCCGACTACCCGTTGAGCAGCGTGCAACTGGCCCCGGTGATCCCGGCGCCGGGCAAAGTCATCTGCGTCGGCATCAACTACGTGGCCCACGCCGAGGAAGCCGGGCGCAAGGTCGGCCAGTACCCGGTGATCTTCCAACGCTTTGCCGAAACCCTGCTGGCCCACGGCGAACCGCTGCTGCGCCCGGTGGTGTCCGAGCAGTTCGACTTTGAGGCGGAGCTGGCGGTGGTGATCGGCAAGGGCGGCGCCCACATCGCCGTCGAAGACGCCATGGACCACGTCGCGGGCTACACCTGCTTCAACGACGCCAGCGTGCGCGACTGGCAGTTCCACACCCACCAATACGGCATGGGCAAGACCTTCCGCAGCACCGGTGCCTTGGGCCCATGGCTGGTGACGGCCGATGAAATTGCCGACTATCGCGCGCTGCAAGTTCGCGGCATTCTCAACGGCGAGCAGTTGCAGGAAGGTTCCCTGGACGAGCTGGCGTTCGACATCCCGACCCTGATCGCCTACGTGTCCAAGGCCCTGACCTGGAACCCCGGAGACATCCTCGCCACCGGCACCCCGAGCGGCATCGGCTTCAAGCGCACGCCGCCGATTTTCCTCAAGCCGGGGGATGTGTTCGAGGTGGTGATTACGCAGATTGGCACCCTGTCCAACCCCGTGGCCGACGAGGCCTGAAGCACGCTTCGCGCAAACAATGACAATAATCAGGAGCCAAGCATGAACACCCTTCCGCGAATCAACTTCACCCACACCGGGACCTTCTGCGCCGACCTGGACAACATGGTCGAGTTCTATTGCAGCAAGCTGGGCTTTATCGTCAGCGACAAGGGCGTGGCCTCCACCGGTCACCGCCTGTTCTTCATGACCCAGAACCCCGAGGTCCACCATCAACTGGTGTTGTTTGACGGCAAGCCGGTGGACCTGGCTTTCAACCCGATCAACCAGCTGTCGTTCCTCCTCGACTCCCTCGAAGACCTGCAGCGCTACTACCAGTTCGCCAAGGCCAACGGCATCGGGCCGATCGACCAGGTCGACCACGGCAATGCCTGGTCCCTGTACTTCAAGGACCCGGAAGGCAACCCGATCGAGATGTACGTCGACGCGCCCTACTACACCAACCAGCCGTGCCGCGAGCCCCTGGACCTGGAGCAGAGCGCCGAGCAGATCCGGGCCCAGACCCTGGCCATGTGCAAGCGTCGCCCGGGCTTCCAGACCCGAGACGAGTGGATGCAATCGATCAGTGAGCGCATCGCCCAACAGCGCGTGCGCTGGTAAGCCCCTTGGCGGCGACCGGCGTCGGGCCGGTCGCCCACACATGCACGCAGAGTCATGCCATGCACAAGAATCTGATAGCGGGACAGTGGGTCGAAGGCAGCGGCATCAGGGAGAACCTCAGCCCTTCGGACATTCATGACCTGGTCGGGCTGTACGCCCAGGCCAGCGCCGACGACGCGTACCAGGCGATCCTGGCGGCGCGCGACGCACAACCGATCTGGGCCGGCAAAAGCCCGCAAGCCAGGGCCGATGCCCTGGATTTCATCGGCAGCGAATTGCTCGCACGCCGAGATGAACTGGGCCATCTGTTGGCCCGGGAAGAAGGCAAAACCCTGGTCGAAGCCACGGCGGAAGTGGTGCGCGCCGGGCAGATCTTCAAGTTTTTCGCCGGGGAAACCCTGCGCGTCCGTGGCGAGCACCTGGCTTCGATACGCCCGGGAATCGAAGTGGATATCCTGCGCCGGCCGGTGGGCGTGGTCGGCATCATCACCCCGTGGAATTTCCCGATTGCCATCCCCGCCTGGAAAATCGCCCCGGCCCTGGCCTACGGCAACAGCGTGGTGTTCAAGCCCGCCGACCTGGTGCCCGGCAGTGCCTGGGCCCTGGCCGAAATCATCAGCCGCGCCGGCTTGCCGGACGGCACCTTCAACCTGTTGATGGGCCGCGGCAGTGTGGTCGGCCAGGCCCTGCTCGAAGCACCGCGGGTGCAAGCCATCAGCTTCACCGGTTCGCAAGACACCGGGCGCCAGTTGATGCAGGTGGCTGGGGCGCGCTTCGCCAAGCTGCAACTGGAAATGGGCGGCAAGAACCCGCTGGTGGTGCTGGCCGATGCCGACCTCGATCAGGCGGTGGAGTGCGCAGTACAAGGCGCTTACTTCTCCACCGGGCAACGCTGCACGGCGTCGTCGCGGTTGATTGTCGAGAAGGCCATCTACCCGGCCTTCGCCGCCGCCCTGACTGAGCGTTTGCAAGCCTTGCGGGTGGGCCACGCGCTGGACCCGCAGAGCCAGATCGGCCCGGTGGCCGATGCCGCGCAACTGCGGCAGAACCTGGACTACGTGGCCATCGGCAAGGCCGAGGGTGCGACCCTGGCCTGGGGCGGCGAACCGCTGCGGCGAGGCACCGACGGCTACTTCATGAGCCCGGCACTGTTTGTCGACACCGATCCCCAGGCGCGCATCGCCCGGGAGGAGATTTTCGGCCCGGTGGCCTGCCTGATTGCCGCCGATCATTATGAACACGCCCTGCAACTGGCCAATGACACGCCGTTCGGCCTCTCGGCGGGGATCTGCACCACGTCCCTGAAGCACGCCAGTCACTTCAAGCAGGAAGTGCAGAGCGGCATGGTGATGGTCAACACCCCCACCGCCGGGGTCGATTACCACGTGCCCTTTGGCGGCAGCAAAGCTTCCAGCTACGGCCCTCGGGAACAGGGCAGCCATGCGGTGGAATTCTTCACCACGGTCAAAACCGCTTACACCCAGGCCTGAGGCGTGTCCACACTCCCCTCGGCCGGGCACCACAACAAGAAGATGGAGCACAGCATGGATTACGATCTGATCATTGTCGGCATGGGCCCGGTGGGCGCCACGGCAGCCAACCTCGCCGGGCTCTGGGGCCTCAAGACCCTGGCCCTGGACAAGGCCCCCGACATCTATGAAAACCCACGGGCCATGGGCTTCGACCACGAAGTGATGCGCACCCTGGACAACCTCGGCCTGGCCGACGCCATTGCCAGCCACACCATGCCCTATCGGGCCTCGCACTATGTGTCCAGCGACGCCCGCCTGATCAAGCGCATCGACGCCGCCAAGCCGCCGCACCTGCTGGGCTGGTCGCCGAACTACGTGTTCTCGCAACCGCCGGTGGAGCGTGCATTGCGCGCACGCATCGACAGCTACGCCCATGTGCGCGTGCAACTGGGCGTCGAGGTGCTGGATGTGCGTTCCGGCGAGCAGCAGGCCGAAGTCCTGGTGCGTGATGCCCAGGGCCAGGAGCACACCTACAGTGCCCGCCATGTGCTGGCCTGCGACGGCGGCACCAGCCAGATCCGCACTCGCCTCGACCTCGGCATGGAAGACCTGACGTTCGACGAGCCGTGGCTGGTGGTGGACGTGCTGCTCAACGAGGGCGCCGGCGAAACCCTGCCGGAGACCAACGTGCAGTACTGCGAAACCGAGCGCCCCTGCACCTTCGTGGTGGGCCCGGGTCGCCATCGGCGCTGGGAGTTCATGATCAACCCCGATGAGTCGCCGGTGGACATCGCTCGCCCCGAGTCGATCCGCCGCTTGATCGCCCGTTGGCTGCCGGCCGAGGATTATCAGATCTGGCGCGCGTCCAGCTACCGCTTCCATGCGCTGATCCTGCGCCAGTGGCGCGCCGAACGGATTTTCTTCCTTGGCGACGCTGCGCACATGACCCCGCCGTTCCTGGCCCAAGGCATGTGCCAAGGCATTCGCGACGCCCTGAACCTGGTGTGGAAGCTGGCCCTGGTGAACCGCGACCTGGCCGCCCCGGGGCTGCTGGACAGCTACCAGGCCGAGCGCGCGCCCCATGTGCGACGCACCACCGAGGTGGCCAAGAGCTTCGGCCAGACCATCTGCGAGCGGGACCCGCAGCGGGCCGCCGAGCGTGACCTGCGCCTGCTGGAACAGATGCGCGCCACGCCCAACGGCATGATCCGCCAATCGCTGATTCCGCACCTGAATGCCGGGCTGATCGACAGTTCACCTGCGGCCGGCGAACTGTTCCCCCAACCCCGGGTGCGCAACCGTGACGGCGAGCAAGGCCTGCTCGACAGCTTCACCGGGCAAAGCCTGCGCCTGGTGCTGGCCGCCGACTTTGACGGCGAGCGCCTGCTGCAACAGCTGCCCCAGGGCTTGCAACGCCTGCCGCTGCAGATTGTGCGTCTGGTGGAGCAGGCCCCCGCTGCCGGCGACCCGATCGATCACTATCAGGAACAGGACGGGCTACTGGGGCAGTGGATGAACGAACGCCAGTGCAAGGTCCTGCTGGTGCGCCCCGACCACTATGTGTTCGGCAGCGCCATCAGCGACGACCAGGCCCTGGCCCTGATCAACCGCTTACTGCACAGCCTGAATGGCTAACCGCGCCCCATGAAAAACGCCGCGCCAGAGTGATCTGGCGCGGCGTTTTTTTGCTCTGTGCTTATTGCCGAGCGCTTGTTACCGGGGGCTTATTGCAGGGTGGAATGCTGACCCAGCAAGGCATCGCTGACCCGGCTCAGGGTTTCGCTGATATGGCTGTCGAGCAAGGCCACGGCCTTCTCAGTGTCCCGTGCCAATACCGCATCCATCAGGCGCTTGTGCTCGTTGCCTTTATGCCGCTCGACCTTGCGCCGCAGGGCCGAGAAACGCCGGTAACGTTCGGCGCGGTCGAACAGCGAGTCGACGGTGCGCAGCAACAGGGACGACTGGCAGGCCGAGAATAGGGCGAAGTGAAAGGCTTTGTGCCGCTCCGACCAATCATCGTCCAGGGCCACTGGCAGGCTGCCGAGCTTCTTTTCCACCAGGCTCAAGCGATGGTAGGCGCCGAGGATATCGGCCTCCCAGGCATCGTCGCCATGGGCGATGGCATTGGCCAGGGCCTCGCGCTCCAGCAGGCAGCGCAGGTGGGTGATTTCACCGAAATCCTCCACCGACAGGCCAGCGACGCGAAAGCCCTTGTTCTCGCTGGCTTCGACGATGCCTTCCTGGGCCAGGCGGTTGAGCGCCTCGCGGATGGGCGAACTGCTCAAGCCATAGGCCTTGGACAATTCCGCCACTTTAAGCTTTTCGCCGGGAGCCAGATCGCAGCAGATGATCGACTTCTTCATCTGCTGCAACGCCACCTCAATCAACGACCCGCTTTGATTACTGAGCATGTTCATGGACCTGATAGATATTGCACTGTTGGCGATTTTATGCGCAAAAATGGCTTTGTGCAATTTACTCCGTGACTTTCTGCACCTCAGGACAGACGGAAAAACTGCAGGATGCCGTGCAACTCCTGCCCTAGACGCTCCAGGTCTTTACTGGCGCTGTCCAATTGCTGGTTGCTGGAGAGGTTGCGTTCACAGGTTTGCTGCACTTTGAGCATGCTGCGCCCAACGCCCTGAGCCACCTGGCACTGTTCCTGGGTGGCGCTGGCGATCTGCTGGTTGAGGCCGTGCATGATGCCCAGGTTCTCCGCCACCTGAGCCAGGGCCACGCTGGCCTGGGCCGAGAGTTGCCGGGTCAGTTGCGCCTGTTGCCGGGCACTCTCGATATCGTGCACCGCGCCCTGGGTCTGGCGTTGCAGGGATTGGGTCATGGCGCCGATCTGCGCCGCCGCTTCCTGGGTGCGGTTGGCCAGGTGCCGCACTTCATCGGCCACCACCGAAAAGCCCCGGCCCTGCTCACCGGCCCGGGCGCCTCGATGGCCGCATTCAGCGCCAGCAGGTTGGTCTGTTCGGCCAGGGCGTGGATCACCGCCAGCACCCCGGCGATGCGCCCGCTCTCTTCGTCCAGGCGTTGCATGGCCTGGCTGGCGCTGTCCATCTGCCCGGTCAGCTCGCGGCTCTGCAAGGCCACCGCCGCCACGTCCCGCTCGCCGGCTTCGTAACCGCTGCGGGCGGCCTGGGCCGATTGCAGGCTGTGCTCGGTGTGCCGGGCCACCTGGGCCAGGCTGGCGTTGACCTGCTCCATGGCCGCCGCCGTGCTGTCAGCCTCCCGGGACTGCTCGCGGGCACCCTGCTCGGCGGCCGCCGTGGCCGTGGACAGCTCGCCGCACGCCAGGGTCAGGCGACGGCTGCCCTGGTCGATGCGGCTCATGATCTGGTGCAGGCTGCGGGTCATGCCCTGCATGGCCAACAACACCTGGCCCAGTTCGTCCTGGCGGGTCACCACCAGGGACGGGCTGAGGCTCCCGGCCGCCACCTCGCCGGCCACCTGGGCGGTGTAGCGCAGCGGCGTGACAATCCGCCGGCGAATCAACCAGGCTGCCGCGGCGCTCAACACCAGGGCCAGCAGGGTCATGCCCAGCAGCCAGGCATAGGCGCGCCGATCCAGGGCCTGCTGCTGCACCAGGACCTGCTGTTTCAAGGCGACAAAGTCCGTGAGCATCTGCTGCGCCAGGCCGTCCATGGACTGCTCACTGGCGCGGCTTTCCTCGGCGCGCAGGCGGTATTCCTCGAACGCCTGGCGATAGCCGCCCAGGGCTTGCAATGCCGCCTCCAGGGTTTGGCGCTGGGTTTCGGCGGCGCCGTTGGCCAGGGCCTGGGTGGACGATTGCAAGTCGCTCATCAGCAACAGCCACTGGTCGTAACGGGCGCCATCGGGCTGTCGGGCAAAGGCCCATTCGCTGCTGCGCACCGCCATCAGCTTGCGCATCAGGGCCATGGCGTTGTCGGCCTGGGTCACCAGGTCGAGGCTGGCGCGGCCCTGGTCGATGGCCTCGCCCAGGGCTTCCAGCAGGTCCTGTTCCACCCCTTCAAAACCGCCCTTGGCCGCTTCGGCCTGGCTTTGCATGCTGGCCTGGGTCGCCTGGGTGCGCTGGCGCGTGGCACTGAACCCCTGGAAGCGGGCCAGGTAGTCCTGGCTAGCACGCAACAAGGCCGGGTCTGTGGCAAGGCCGCCCGGCAAGCCCTGGGTCAGCTCTTGCATCAGGCCCTGCACGCTACTCAACACCTGGTCCCGAGCGCTGTCGGCAGCGTCCACCCGATAGGTTTTTTCCGCGGCGCGGGCCCCAAGCACGCTGGCGTGCCATTCGTTGACGTGCAGCAGCCGCGCCTGTCCCTCCAACACCGCCTGCAAGGCATAGGCTGCGGTCCCGGCAAGGACCACGGTGAGGCCGCACAACAGACTGAACCCCGTGATCAGCAAGGCGCTGATGGACAGGGGACGAGCAAAAGCACCGGGCAGATTATTCATTGTTGTTTTTCCTGGGCTGAGAAACGGCAATCAAGGCAATCGCCCTTGGCGTGGCAGCGCCTGCGGTTTTCCTTGACATTGGATTTTTGCGGATTTACTTTTTGTGCACAAATTCATTTTTAGGGCAAATTAAAATGAATCATGCACAAAATAATAATCCATGCCATGTTCTCGGCGCCAGCGCCAAGGCCGTTGGCTTCACCCCGACCCCTTGCCGTTGAACCCCACAGGAGCCGCCCCACGCCAGATCGCCGTTGCTTGCTGCCAGCCATAAATCGATTCGCTTCAACAACAATAAAAAAGCAGAAGAGGTTTCCATGAAAATGCCCCACAGCCGCCCGGGCCGTCCCCAGTGCTTCGCCCGCGCCACCGGCACCGTCGGCGCCGCCATTGCCTTGTGCACCTCGGTGAATGCCGTCGCCTTCCAGTTCGACACCGGCATCCCCGACCTCAGCACCAGCTGGGACAACACCCTCAAGTACAGCAACGCCTTTCGCCTCAAGGGTCGCGAGGGCAGCGTGTCCGGCGGCCCCGGCACCTCGGTGGCCAACCCCAACATGGACGACGGTGACCGCAACTTCAGCAGCGGCCTGATCTCCAACCGCGTCGACCTGCTTTCGGAACTGGACATTCGCTACAAGGATGTCGGCGCCCGCCTCAGCGGCGCGGCCTGGTACGACACGGAGTACAACGACAGCAACGACAACGATTCGCCGGGCACCGCCAACGCCCTGAGCGTGCGCAACAACCACTTCACCGACGACACCCGCAAGCTTCATGGACGCAAGGGCGAGTTGCTCGACGCCTTCGTCTACGGCTCGCGAGACGTGGGTGAAACCCGGGTGTCCGGGCGCCTCGGCCAGTTCACCCAGATCTACGGTGAAAGCCTGTTCTTCGGTGCCAACGGCATCGCCAACGCCCAATCCACCATCGACCTGGTGAAGCTGCAATCGGTGCCCGGCTCGCAGTTCAAGGAAATTCTCCTGCCGACCAAACAGGTGTCGGGCAACTGGCAATTGAGCGACACCGTGAGCATCGGCGCCTACTACCAGTTCGAGTGGAACAAGACCCGCCTGCCCGGCTCCGGCAGCTACTTCAGCGGCGGTGACTTTGTCGGTGATGGCGCTGAAAGCGTGTTCTTCCCCACCGGCCGCCTGACCCGTGGCGCCAGCATCAATGCCAAGGATTCCGGGCAGTTCGGTGCGCAGTTCAAGTTCAGCCTCGAAGACTGGGAATTCGGCCTCTACGCCGCCAAGTACCACGAGAAAACCCCGATCTTCTACTTCCGCCCGGCCGCCCTGATACCCGGCAACGACGACAGCTACGTCAACGTCTATGCCGAAGACGTGAAGGTGTTCGGCGCCAGCTTCAGCACCCTGGTGGGCGAAGCCAACGTCGCCGGTGAGGTGTCGATGCGCGTCGATACACCGCTGGCGCCTACCGGTGGCGTGGTGATCGCAGGCTTGGGTGCCGACAACGACAAGAACGCCGCCTACCCGATCGGCGATTCGCTGCATGCCCAGGTGTCGATGATCAACATCTACGGCGGCAACCAGGTCTGGGACGCGGCGTCCTTTGTCGGCGAGCTGGCCTTCAACCGTCGCCTGAGCGTGAAGAAAAACGAAGACCAACTGGACCCCAACACCACCCGCGACGCCTATTCGCTGCGCTTCACCTTCGAGCCGCAGTACTTCCAGGTGATGCCCGGGGTCGATGTGCAAGTGCCGATCACCGTGGGCTACACGCCCTACGGTCGCTCGTCGGTGACCCCGCAAGCGTTCTCCCCGGAACACGGCGGCGACTTCACCCTGGGCCTCAAGGCCGACTACCAGAAGACCTGGTACGCGTCCCTCAGCTACACCAATTTCTTTGGTGATGGCGGGCCGATCATCGACTCCACCAATGCCTACACCTTCAAACAAAACATGAAGGACCGCGACTTCGTGTCCTTCTCGCTTCAGCGCACGTTCTGATGCCTGCCATGCTCCGGAGAACCCCCATGAAACAGCACGCCCCCACGCTTTGCGCCCTGGCCCTGTTCGGCCTGGTCTCGGGCCCGACCCTGGCCGCGGTGTCCGCCGACCAGGCCGCCACCCTGAAAACCACCCTGACCCCCATGGGGGCGGAAAAAGCCGGCAACAAGGACGGCAGCATCCCCGCCTGGACCGGCGGCCTGACCCAGGACGTGGCCGGGCCCAAGTTCGGCGACGTGCCGGCGGACCCCTTCCCCGGGGAAAAACCGCTGTTGCAGATCAATGCGAAAAACGCCGCGCAGTACGCCGACAAACTCAGTGAAGGTACCCGCGCCCTGCTGGCCCAGTACCCGGATAACTTCCACCTCAACGTCTACCCCACCCACCGCAGCGCCGCGGCGCCCCAGTGGACCTACGACAACACCCAGAAGAATGCCACCCAATGCCAACTGACCCAGAACGGCCTCTCGGTCCAGGGTTGCTACGGCGGCGTGCCGTTCCCGATTCCAGCCAACGGCAGTGAACTGATCTGGAACTTCCTGCTGCGCACCGAGGCCGAGTCCATCGAGCACGGCTACCGCAACATGATCGGCAACTCCGACGGCTCGCGGACCCTGGCCAGCCGCGGCGTGGAGAACTGGCAATACCCCTATTACTACAAAGACGGCGATGCGCAGAAGTGGTCCGGCCAGTACGTGCTGCTGCGTTTCCTCACCAGCGAACCGCCGTTCAAGGCCGGTGAATCCCTGGTGACCCACGACAGCGTGGACGCTGCCAACCCCCGTGAAGCCTGGCAGTACCTGGTGGGCCAACGCCGGGTGCGGCGCGCGCCAACCGTGGGTTACGACACCCCGGACTTCGTGGCCTCGGGCGCCAACTACTTCGATGAAGTGCACGGTTTTATCGGCCACCCGGACCGCTACGAGTGGAAGCTGATCGGCAAGAAGGAGATGTACATCCCCTACAACCTGAACAAGTTCCACGCCGAGAAACCGGACGATGTGTTCACCGAGAAAACCCTCAACTCCGACAAGATGCGCTGGGAACTGCACCGGGTCTGGGAAGTGGAAGCCACCGTCGCGCCGGGCAAGCGCCATGCCGTGCCCAAGCGCCGCTTCTACATCGACGAGGACAGCTGGACCATCGCCCTGGCCGACGGCTATGACGCCCAAGGCAAGTTGTGGCGCGTGACCCAGGCGCTGCCGTTCGTGGTGCCGTCGATCCCGGCGGTGGTGGTCAAGCCGGTGGTCATTTACAACTTGCAGGCCAAGACCTACAGCGTGGTCCAGGGCCTCAACGGCGAGACCTACAAAGTGGTGCCACGCAAGTCGGAGAACTTCTTCACCGGTAACGCCGTGGCCTCGGGCTCGGTGCGCTGACTCTGTGACGCAGCACATGGGGCCCGCACGTGGCGGGCCCCATTTCCGGATTGTCGAGGTCAAGATGTCCAAGCCGCTATTCATACGTACTTGCGTGATACCAGCGCTCGTCATACGAACGCTCCTCAGCACCACCCTCGCCGCCCGCCCCGGCCGCGCCCTGGCCCTGTGCCTGGGGCTGAGCGGGAGCCTCGGCCTGGCGCCCCTGGCCCTGGCCGAGGCACCGGGCGACGCCGAACTCTTTCAACGCCCGGCGCTGCAGAGCGAACTGGCGCCGCGCTCGCTGATGCTCAGCGTGGCCCGGGCCGGAACGGCCTTGGTGGCCGTGGGCGAGCGCGGGTTTATCCTGCGCTCCACGGACAATGGCCAGTCCTGGCAGCAGATGCCTTCGCCGGTCAGCGTGACCCTGACCCAAGTGACCTTCCCCTCGGCCCGCCAAGGCTGGGCCGTCGGGCACGCCGGGGTGATCCTGCACAGCACCGACGACGGCCTGACCTGGGCCACGCAACTGGACGGCAACCAGGCCGCGCAACTGTCGCTGGACGTGGCCAAAAGCGCCTTGAGCGAAAACCCCGGTGACGACGCCCAGCAGCGGGTGGACGAAGCCCAGCGCTTGCTGGAAGACGGCCCGGACAAACCCTTCCTCGCCGTGCATTTTTTCAATGAACAGCAGGGCCTGGTGGTGGGTGCCTACGGCCTGGCCTTCGAGACCCAGGATGGCGGCCAGCATTGGCAGCCCATCAGCGCCCGCCTGGACAACCCGTCGGCGCTGCACCTGTACGGCATTCTCGACCTGCAGGGCACGTTGTTTATCGCCGCCGAGCAAGGCCTGCTGCTGCGTTCCACCGACCAGGGCCGGTCGTTTGCCCGGGTCGAGATCCCGGCCAACGGTACCTTGTTCGGCCTGCTCGCCAGCCAGCAGCACCATCTGTTGGCGTTCGGCCTGCGCGGCAAGATCTACCGCTCCGATGACCAGGGCGAGAGCTGGAGCACCGTCGCCAACAACCAGCCCGTGACCCTCACCGCCGGCCTCCAGGTCGATGACGGCAGCCTGCTGCTGGTGGACGAAACCGGTCGCGTGTTGCGCAGCGACGATGACGGCCGCAGCTTCAAAGCCACCGCCTTGGGCCAGAACACCGCGCTCAACGCCTTGGTGCAAAGCGCCGACGGTGGCCTGGTGGCCGCCGGCGCTCGGGGCCTGAACACCTTTTCCTTGAATGACAGCCAGCGGAGCAGCGCCCGTGAACAGTAAAGTGCACGACCCTCACAGCGACACGGCCGCGGAATTCCTGCTGTTCGACAAGCGCTCCGGCAGCCTGGTGGAACGCCTGCTGTTCAACCATCGCGGCCTGGTGGTAGCCCTGTGTCTGCTGCTCAGCGCGGTGCTGGGCTACCAGGCCACCCACCTCAAGCTCAGCGCGGCCTTCGAAAAGATGATCCCGGTGGGCCATCCCTACATCGAAAACTACTTCAAATACCGGGGCCAACTGGGGGAAGGCGGCAACACCCTGCGCATTGCCCTGGAGGCCAAGCAAGGCACGATCTACGACGCCGAGTACCTGGACACCCTCAAGCGCATCAACGATGAGCTGTTCCTGCTCGACGGCGTGGACCGGCCTTACATGAAGTCCCTGTGGACCCCGGCCACCCGCTGGATCGGCGTCACCGAGGAAGGCTTCGACGGCGGCCCGGTGATCCCCGACGACTACGACGGTTCGGCGGCGAGCATCGATCAAGTGCGGCAGAACGTCGAACGCTCCGGTGAACTGGGGCGCCTGGTGGCGGGTAACCTGCGCTCCAGCGTGATCCTCCTGCCGTTGCAGGACACCAGCGGGCAAGACGCCGCGCCCCTGGATTACCACGCCCTGTCCCAACGCCTGGAACAGCTGCGCCAGCAGTATGAAAGCGAGCGTTATTCCATCGCCATCACCGGGTTTGCCAAGGTGGTGGGCGACTTGATGGACGGCCTGTTGCTGATGCAGGTGTTTTTTGCCGGCACCCTGCTGATCTGCGGCCTGGTGCTGCTGTGGTACACCCGTTGCCTGCGCAGCACGGTGCTGGTGTTGTCCTGCTCGATGATCGCCGTGCTGTGGTTGATGGGGCTGTTGCCGACCTTGGGTTATCAGCTGGACCCGTACTCGATCCTGGTGCCGTTCCTGGTGTTCGCCATCGGCCTGAGCCATGGCGCGCAGAAGATGAACGGGATCATGCAGGACATCGGCCGCGGCGCGGACAAGCTGGTGGCCGCGCGCTTTACCTTCCGCCGCCTGTTCCTCACCGGGCTGATGGCGCTGATGGCCGACGCCGTGGGTTTTGCCGTGCTGATGATCATCAACATCCCGGTGATCCAGGACCTGGCGATCACCGCCACCCTGGGGGTGATGGTGCTGGTGCTGACCAACCTGGTGCTGCTGCCGATCCTGCTGTCGTACACCGGTGTCAGCCGCCGCGCCGCCGAGCGTGAAGCCCAGGCCGAACGCCTGGCCCTGAGCGACCTGGAACATCGGCGCCACCCGCTGTGGTCGTTCCTCGACCGCTTCACCCAGAAAAAATGGGCGCGCCTGGCGATTGCCGTGGCGGCGGTGCTGGGGGTGGCCGGGTTTGCCGTGAGCCTGCACGTCAAGGTCGGCGACCTCAACCCCGGGGCCCCGGAGCTGCGGGCCGATTCGCGCTACAACCGCGACAACGGTTTTATGGTGGGCAACTACGCGGCCAGCAGCGACAAGTACGTGGTCATGGTCAAGACCCCGCCCTTCTACTGCGCCAACTACAACACCCTGGTCACCGTCGATGCCTTGGAAGCGCGCCTGCAACAACTGCCCGGGGTGGTCTCCACCAGCTCCCTGGCGGCCCTGAGCAAACAGGCGGCAGCAGGGATGAACGAAGGCAGCCTGCGCTGGTATGAAATCCCGCGTAACCAGGGCCTGCTCAACGCGATCATCACCCGCGCCCCGCGGGAGCTGTTCAACCAGAACTGCGACTTGCTGACGGTCAACGTGTTCCTCACCGACCACAAGGCCGACACCCTGACCCGGGTGGCCAGCACCGTGGAAACCTTTGCCGCGACGCACAACACCGCCGAGCTGCAATTCATGTCCGCCGCCGGCAACGCCGGGATCGAGGCCGCCACCAACATCGTGGTCAAGCGCGCCAATATGCAGATGCTGCTGGTGGTGTACCTGGCGGTGATCGTGCTGTGCTTTATCACCTTCCGCTCCTGGCGTGCGGTGGTGTGCACGGTGCTGCCGCTGATGCTCACCTCGATCCTCTGCGAGGCGCTGATGGTCGGCCTGGACATCGGCCTCAAGGTCGCGACCCTGCCGGTGATCGCCCTCGGCGTAGGCATCGGCGTGGACTACTCGCTGTACATCCTCAGCATCACCCTGGCCCACCTGCGCCAGGGCGCGAGCCTGTCCAACGCCTACTACACCGCCCTGCTCTCCACCGGCAAAGTGGTGGTGCTGACCGGCGTCACCCTGGGCGTGGCGGTGGCCACCTGGGTGCTGTCGCCGATCAAGTTCCAGGCCGACATGGGCATCCTCCTGGCCTTCATGTTTATCTGGAACATGCTCGGCGCGCTGATCCTCACCCCAGCCCTGGCCTGCGTGCTGTTCAAGCCCAAGGCCAGCGTTCCGATCATGGCTTGAGGGGTAACCACGGCGCGTAAAAAAGCCCCTCGGTGCGCAAGCATCAGAGGGGCTCAAAACCACTCAGGCGATTGTCGCCAGCGCTTTAGGCCATCTTGAAGCGGCCCACCAACTGCTGCTGGAACTCGGCCAGGCGCGCCAGCTCCTGGCTGGTGATCGCCGTCTGCTCTGCACCGGCACTCACCTGGATCACCAGGTCGTTGATCTCATTGACGTTGCGGTTGATGTCTTCGGACACCGCGCTTTGCTCTTCCGCCGCCGAGGCGATTTGAATGTTGCGGTCACTGATGCCCGCCACGCCCTCGGCAATTTCCACCAACAACTCACCGGCACGCTCGACCTTGCTCGCGCCATCCTGGGCCTTGACCAAGGTCTCTTGCATGGAGGTGGCCGCCCGGTCCGAGCCGGCCTGCAAGTTGGCGATCATCAGTTGAATGTTGCCGGTGGATTCCTGGGTTTTCTGCGCCAGGGTGCGCACCTCGGACGCCACCACCGCAAAACCACGGCCATGATCCCCAGCACGCGCCGCTTCGATGGCGGCGTTCAGGGCCAGCAAGTTGGTTTGATCGGCGATGCCGCGAATCACATCGAGCACCGAAGAAATGGCATCACTTTCGTGCTTCAAGTCGCCGATGATCAGCGCCGTTTCCTCGGCCTGGCCCGACAGTTGCCGGATCAGCCCGATGGTGCTTTCAATCTCGGTGCGCCCTTGGGCCGTGCTGGTGTTGACCCGCTGCGACATTTGCGCGGCGTCGTTGGTGCTGTGGGCCACCTCGCGCACGGTGGCGCTCATTTCACTGATGGCGGTGGCCACCAACTCGGTGCCCTGGCGTTGCCGCTCGACACTCTGGCTGGTCTGCAGGGTGACCGCCGACGACTCTTCGGCCGCCGTGGCCACTTGCGCCGTGGCACTGCCAATTTCCTGGACGATGCCGCGAATCTCATCGGCCATGCGGTTGAGGTTGCGCGAGATCTGGCCGAACTCGTCCTTGCTCTCGTAGGTGGCCCGGGCCGTGAGGTCGCGTTGCGCCAGGTCGTTGAGTGCGCGGTTGAGGTCCTGCACCGCCGAATCGATCATGCGGATAATCAGGTACGACAGCACCGACACCGCCAGCAGCGACACGATCACCGCGCCGATGGTCAGCCACAGCGCACGGTTGGCGTCATCCCGCTCGTGCATCGCCAGGCCGCTGACGCTTTGGCCCAGGGCCTCCTCCACCTGGCCCATCAGGTCTATGCGCTGGGTGGCGAGTTCAAACCAGGCTTCAGGCTTGATGCCCAGCGCCTGGCCCATCGGCACCTCGAACCCCAGGCGCTGCAACTTGCCGACTTCGACCACCGCCGGGCTTTGCATTTGCTGGTCGAACTGTTGCAGCGACGCCGCCGGGGCCTTGCGCCGGAAGGCATCGTAGTAGGCCGTGAACTCGCCGAGGTTGCGACTGAAGCGCGACAGCAGCGCCTCATCGAAACGCCCCTGGTTGAACACCAGGCCGAGCACCACCCGCTCGCGGCCAGCGCGCTCTTTCATCTCGATGAACTGATTCAACGCGCCGAGTGCGTGAACGATGGTGGCGTTGTTGACGCTGGCTTCCAGGGAGTGGGTGTAGCCAATGAGGGTTTGAATGATCTCGGTGTAACGGGCGCCCGACTCGGTGCTGTTGATGCTCAGCTTATCGACCTGCCCGCGGACGACCGGCAACTGATCCAATGCATTCAGCACCTTGTCCAACTGCCCATTGCCCGTCGCGGACAGGCCGCGCACCACCTCAACCGAGGCACTGGAGTCCTGGCGCATCTGCGACATGCGCTCGCCCATGGACTTGCCACCGCTGCCCAGGAAGACCCCGCTGGCGCCCCGCTCACGCTGCAAGGTGGTGATCAATTGGCTCAACTTCTGGGCCGTGGCGCTGGCGGTGACCGTCGCGTTCATATCACGCAGCGTCTTGTAGTTGTCCACCACAAACACCCCGGCCAGGATCAGAAACCCCAGCAACGGCAGTAGCAGAATCAACAGCAGTTTCAGACGCAGCGGTGCATTCTTGAGCATTTCCCTTCAAGCCTCATTTCACATTAAATTCATTGGCGCGCGATGTTCCTAACCGTCCCTTGTTGTCCCTGCGCATGCGGCGGCGATGGTACGTTAATAGCCAAGTGCCAGCACTGAAGACGCCCCACTGTTTCGTTGCAATACCTTTCCTGAAGCGGAAATCTGCCATTTCATTGACTTGGATCAATAAAACGCCGCGCCACCCAAACATCTGGAGAACAGGGAAGCCTCCCCAGCCGCCACACATGAAACGACGGACCTTTCAAACCTGATACGGAGATCCCATGTCCTTTGTCCCCGCCTTTACCGATTTACTGCTGACGCACCTGCAGCAGGAAGAACGCCAGCGCATGCTCAAATCCATCATGGTCACCGTCGCCCCCGAGCTGTGGCTGAGCCTGGAATCGGCCGCATTGCTGGACATTCACCGCGACCGTTTCGGCCTCGGCGGCCAACTCGACGAGCGCGCCGACTACCGCCCCGCCAACCACCTGGCGGCACGCGCCAATGTCCCGCGCTGGCTGATCGCCGCCGAGCGTCGCAAGGTGGATATCTGGATCGAGGACAGCTACGCCGAACAGCCCTCCACGGCCCTCGAATTCAAGGTGGTGCACAACAACAAAAATGCTTTCTACAAAATCCGCGAAATCCGCAAGGACCTGGTCAAACCCATCCCGCGCACCTCGCCCCAGGAACCCATTGAACGCTGGGGCATCGTGCTGCTGAGCTACTCACGCTTTTACAGCGACCAACAAGGCGGCTACAGCTACGGCCAGTTCGACAGTTGCCAGGACTTCCTCGACGCTTTCCTGCGCGGCCTGGACGACAACGACGACTGGTACGAAGGCGCACCGCCACTGGAGTGCGTGATGGTCCCGACCCGGATCGCCGACCTTGAAGGCGCGCATTACATCGAGCCTGGGAAAGACGCTGGCGTTTATCTGGCGTTGGTCAGGTGTAAAACCTTACTGTAGGAGCCGGCTTGCCGGCGATGGCGGCCGTGCGGGCTTTATCGCTGGCTTTATCGCTGGCAAGCCAGCTCCTACGGATGGGGGGTGGTTTGAGAAATGGGGACGGGCCTATCTGTCCTTGCGATAACGCCATCTCGAATCTGCACGACCGACCCCCAATGTATACAGTTAGGATATGGGCAACTCCCCGCCCGGGCCCGGTGCCACGCTGCCGAACCCGAGGAACAATAAAACCGGAGACTGCTCGATGCTGCCCACCGCCCCTGCTACGCCCACGCTGCCCAGTGCCTTGCTGGATGAGCTGACCCAGCTGCTGGGCCCGCGCCTAAGCACCTCGGCCAGTGTTCGTGAACACCACGGCAGCGATATCTCCGCCCTCGACCCCATGCCGCCGCAAGCCGTGGCCTTCGTTCACAACCTGGAGGAAATCGTCGCGGTGCAGCAGGCTTGCCACCGTTATCGGGTGCCGATCATCCCTTACGGCAGCGGCAGTTCCCTGGAAGGTTGGGTGCATGCGCTGCATGGCGGGGTGTGCCTTGACCTGTCGGCGATGAACCAGATTCTTGAGGTGCGCATCGACGACATGGACGTCACCGTGCAACCCGGGGTGACCCGCAAGCAGCTGAACGCGGCGCTGCACGGCACCGGGCTGTTCTTCCCCATCGACCCCGGCGCCGATGCCTCCCTGGGCGGGATGGCCGCCACCAGGGCCTCGGGCACCAACGCCGTGCGCTACGGCACCATGCGCGAAAACGTCCTGGCCATGACCGCGGTGCTGGCCGATGGTCGAGTGATCCAGACGGGTGGCCGGGCGCGTAAATCCTCGGCCGGTTATGACCTCGGCCATCTGCTGATCGGCTCCGGCGGCACCCTGGCCACGGTGGCGGAACTGACGGTCAAACTGCACCCGATCCCGGAAGCGATTTCCGCCGCGGTGTGCAACTTCCCCAGCGTCGACCAAGCGGTGCGCACGGTGATCCAAGCCATCCAGCTGGGGGTGCCGTTTGCCCGTATCGAGCTGATCGACGCCCTCACCGTGCGCGCCCTGAATGCCTACAGCAAGACCCAGTTGCACGAGGCGCCATCGCTGTTTTTCGAGCTGCATGGCTCCGAATCCAGCGTCAAGGAACAGGTGGAAACCGTCCGCCTGCTGGCCGACGAACACGGCGGCCAGGACTTCGACTGGGCCGTGCACCCGGAAGACCGCAGCCGCCTGTGGCAGGCAAGGCACGACGGTTATTTTGCCGCCATCGCCCTGCGCCCCGGCTGCCGGGCCTTGACCACCGACGCCGTGGTGCCGATCTCGCGCCTGGCCGAATGCATCGAAGCCACGACTGCCGACCTGGAGCAAAACGGCTTGCTGGCACCGATCTTCGGCCATGTGGGCGATGGCAATTTCCACGCGGTGATCCTGGTCAACCCCGAGGACCCGGCCGAAGTGCAGCGCGCCGAAGAGGTGGCCCATCGCTTGGCAGAACGGGCCATCGCCATGAACGGCTCCTGCACCGGCGAGCACGGCATCGGCCTGACCAAACAAGGTTTCATGCGCCTGGAGCACGGGCAGAACGCGGTGGATATCATGGCCGCGATCAAGGCCGCCCTCGACCCGCAACAGCTGATGAACCCGGGGAAGATCTTCGCCCGCGGCACGCCAGCCGTTTAGGCGCCAGCCACCAAGCGCGCAAGGAAGGCTTATGGAAATCAGGCAACTCAAATACTTCGTCGCCGTGGTCGATGCCGGCAGCCTGTCCCGGGCCTCGCGGGACGTGCACGTGGCCCAATCGGCCCTGAGCAAGCAGATGTCGGCCCTGGAAACCGAACTCGGCGCGGTGCTGTTCCATCGCAGCAACAGCGGCATCGTCGCCAACGAGGCGGGCAAGGTGTTCTATGAATACGCCCAGGGCATTCTCAAACACCTGAGCGCGGCCAAGGCGGCGGTCAACCCGGAGCCGGCGGCCCTGAGCGGCTCAATCGTGGTGGCCCTGCCGCAAAGCGTGGCCAATATCGTCGCCCTGCCGCTGATGCAGGCCGTGGCCCGTACCTACCCCCAGGTGCAGCTGCACTTGAATGAAGAACTCACCGGCAACCTGGTGGACCAACTGGTGCGCGGCCGGGTCGACATCGCCCTGTTCACCGCCATCGGCCTGCCCTCGGAAGTGAGCTTCAGCCCGCTGATCGAAGAAGACTTCTACCTGATCCACCGCGCCGACGCCCCGCACATGCCGCCCCCCGGCGACGTGACCCTGGCCCAGGCGGTGGCGCAACCGCTGGTGTTCCCCAGCCGCGCCCACAGCCACAGCACCCGCGCCTTTGTCGACCAGGCCCTGGCCCAGCAACAGTGGCCGCCAGCGACCGTGGCCATGGAAGTCAACTCGGTGCACATCCTTAAAAGCGCGGTGGAGGCCGGCATCGGCCCGAGCATCATGCCGCTCAACCTGGCCCTGCGCGAAGTCGCCGAGGGCCGGCTGGTGGCCCACGCCATCACCCCGCGCGTGGTGTTCCGTACCCTGGGCATTTGCGTGTGCGAAGCCCTGCCCAACAGCAACCTGCGAACCCTGATCGCCGCCCTGATCGGCCAGGTGGTGCGCGACATGTGCCGCTCCGGCGAATGGCCCGCCACCCGCCTGCTGCCCGAAGGCTGAACCGCTGTTTTACCCATCGCTTCAACAACAAGAATAAAGAGGCTCGCCATGAACCCACCTTCCCCGCCGCCCGCGGCCCTCGACGACGCGGCCCTGCACTCGGCCTACCGCAAGACCGCCTGGCGCATCATCCCGCTGCTGGTGCTGTGCTACCTGGTGGCCTACTTGGACCGGGTCAATGTCGGCTTCGCCAAGTTGCAGATGCTCGACGACCTCAAGTTCAGCGAAGCAGTGTACGGCCTCGGCGCCGGGATCTTCTTCGTCGGCTACCTGCTGTTCGAAATCCCCAGCAACATCGCCCTGCACCGCTTCGGCGCCCGACGCTGGATCGCCCGAATCATGGTCACCTGGGGCCTGCTGTCGGCGGCCATGATGTTTATCGAAACGCCGCTGACCTTCTACGTGCTGCGACTGCTGATCGGCATTGCCGAAGCCGGCTTCTTCCCCGGCATCATCTTCTACCTCACCACCTGGTTCCCCAGCCAACGCCGAGGGGTGATGACCGCCCTGTTCATCATGGCCCTGCCGATTTCCAGCCTGTTCGGCTCGCTGATCTCGGGGCTGATCCTGCAACACCTCAACGGCGTCTCCGGCTACGCCGGCTGGCAATGGCTGTTCGTCATCGAAGGCCTGCCCGCCGTGGCCCTCGGCGCCGCGGTGTTCTTCCTCCTGCGCGACCGCATCGCCGACGCCCACTGGCTCACCGCCGAAGAACGCCACGGCATGCAAGCCGCCATCGACCGCGAAGCCGCGAACAAACAAAGCCACCGCCTGCGCGACGGCCTGCTCAACCCACAAATCTGGCTGCTGGGTGCGGTGTACTTCTGCCTGGTGCTGGGCCAATACGTCATCAGCTTCTGGCTGCCCACCATCATCCGCAACAGCGGCGTGCAGCAGCCCTGGGCCATCGGCGTCCTCACCGCCCTGCCCTACGCCGCCGCAGCGGTGACCATGGTCATCGTAGGCCGCAGCTCCGACCGCCATGGCGAATACCGCTGGCACCTGGCAGTCTGCGCGGGGATTGGCGCGCTAGGCGTAGCCTTCGGCACCTTCTTCGGCGACAACCTGATGCTGGCCATGCTCGGCCTGATCATCGGCACCGCCGCTATGATCAGCAGCCTGCCAGTGTTCTGGGGTTTGCCCACGGCGGTGGTGGGTGGTGCAGCAGCGGCGGCCGGGGTGGCGTTGATCAATACCCTGGGCAATGTGGCGGGGTTCTTCAGCACTATTGTGATGGGGTGGCTGACCCAAGTGACGGGGAATACCCAGGCGGCGATGTACTTTATGGCGGCCATTCTGATGATTGGCGGCGTACTGGGATTGATGGTCAACCACGTGCGCAAGACGGCCCAACTAGCACCCACCGTGTAGGAGCCGGCTTGCCGGCGATAAACGCGGACTCTATGGCCTGGGTGAGTGATGGTGCCCGGCGGCGGCGTACTCCGGCTTACGACCGCTACACGGCCGAACTGGAACAATCGCCGGGCCCCATTAGTCGCTTTCCCGTGAAGAGAAAGCGGCGTTTGTTCTTAACCGATGGGCACTCCCTCAACAGGCCATTTTTTAAATCAGAATCAGATCGTGTCCAGTACGAAATACAGCAGCAAAATACCGATGATCACCAGGCCTTCATGATCATGGGTAAAGCCCCACCAGGCCCCAAAGGCCAGCACGCAAACCCCTACCAGTACTAACAACGCAGAACCATACATCTTGACCATGAACCAAAACGACGGCCGTTGGCACAAATCGGCCCCCGTCGGAGCAGGTAGCAAAGGGTTAACCGTGTTCGGCGACAACAGATAACTGACGATCTTCGGTTGATTCGGGCGTTGCAAGGGTTTGCCATGATCGCCCTTGAACCAGAGGGTCTGGGCTTGGATCGCCGGATCATCAAGCTCATCGAAGCCGTCGACGCCGCCAGTTCCCACATCTCGAAAGCCGATCAAATGCAATCCCCTGCACAACCCACCCACCGGCCAATCCTCTGAGCTGCACTGATTTGCCACCGTCACCACCTGACGCGCCAACATCCGCTTCCAGGGGAATTCCCGAGGCAGCACGCTGCCTGCCAGGTACACCCGGTCAAACATCAGCGATGACACTTCAAGCAGGCTGGTACCCAGGATGTAGGTGCCGTTACTGTGGCCGACGAAATGAAACTTCACGTCGGGGTTACGCGCCACATGGTAGCTGTAGCGGTCAAGAAACCAGGACAAGTTCCGGCGTCGTACCCAGGGCAAGGCGAACTTGATTGCCGAAAACCAACCGTAGGTGGAGCGGTCCACCAACACCGGCGGCTCCGACCGCAGAGGCTCGCAGCGTGACAGCGCATTCAACGGTTGGTGCTGCACCTGGTCGGCCTTGCACTGTTGCTCGATGGCCTCGGCAATATCAGTGACCCACCCCGAATTACCATCACGGATACCGTGAAGCACAAACACCACCATCCCAGGCCCGGTAGCAGCCAGTTCCTGCGCCTGCTCAGGCTCACTCACACGCGGATCCGGGTTCTGGAAGACTTGCAGTATCCGAGCAAAACCCGCCACAGCAGGAGGCGCCTGCGGGTCGAACAGGTTGTTATGGTCGGCGCCCTCGATGGTGACCGTGTAGGAGTTGGCAAACGCTTCGGTATCCCGCACATCCTCGCGAGCCACCACACCGTCAATGTCACCCAAAAACTGCACGACAAAGGGCCGGCGCTCATCGTCCCGCTCATGGAAATGACGCATCCAGGATAGGCGCAGGTCGGTGACCACAAACGAGCCCTTTTCCAACTCCATGAGCCAGCCCAGGGCAAACCAGGACGGCGGTTTGAGCAACAACCACTGCAAGGAAATCAGCTTCATCAGTGCCAGGCCCAAAGCCCAGCAAGTGGTGGCATAAGGCCGAAATCCTCGGTTGATGGAAGCGAATAACAGCACCGACTCGACCTTATTCCACCATTCACGCCGCTGTGGATGGTCCGGATAAGCACCTGCCGCGAACAGGTAGGCATCGCGGATGATCATTCCGCCAGCGCTGTGCCCGACCAGAATGATTCGGCTGTACTCCTGAGCCAGGTCATCGATCTCGGCGATCAGCGCCAGGGTCAAATCCCGCACCCGTGCCGCTCGGAACAGATTCCTCAAGCCGCGTGTGTCGTGATGATGCCAATCACCGCTAATACCCTGCTCTCGCAACTTGGCCTCGAGTCGCCTCCAGGCCCCATCGTGATTACCGAGACCACCGACCACAATAATGAGTGGTTGTTCGCGCATGGAGCACCTCCCTGTGGGTTGAATCACGATGCCACCGAGCAGTGCTGGCGTCGCGCCAGCTTAGGTATAGGTTCTTTTCCAGACTCCGCGCTTGTGTCAGATGCTTTTTTTGCCGCTGGCTCGCGGCGCAAGGCATTGTGGCAGCGCTTGGTGCAACGCTGACGGCATGCCAAACCTGCTGAGCAGCCGCCCTTAGTACTCCAACCACCAATTCAACAACGTCTCGTTTCCATCGTCATCGAGGTTTTTATAGACGTTCGCGTAATACCACTGGATGCCGGTTTTTTCGCGGAAGCCGTCGAAAAAAACTGTTGATGTTCTCCATGCCGTTCTTGGCAGGAACAGCCAACGCTAGCGTCCCCTGGCACACCCCATCCAAGGTTCCGTTGAGCTCACGAATGACATCATTTTCGAGCGCCGTAATCACCGCCGGATCGATGTAATCGGCATAGATCTGAATACAGAAATTACCGCCCCGCTTCAGCACTTCGGCCGGTGCATCGGGATTGCGGATTGAAACGATATCGCCCCGCGCCAGGTTTTGTGCCAGGCCGGGTGAGGACAGCAACTCGTAAGTGTCCTGATCGATCTGCCGCGCCAGCAGCTCCTCGCGAACGGCGCCACCGTCATCGGCCATGTACACCTGAATCAGCACCGGTGATGGTTTATCCAACATAGTGAGCTCCACAGATTAACTGGCAGGTTCTGACCCGCCTCACGGCGACGCCTCAAACCGTCCGCTGCCTTTATTCCACGCAAACCCCGGCAACGTGCAACCACTCAAACTGATCCGCACACTCTCCCCCTCGGCCTGCACCTGCAACGTATCCACGCCCTGGTTCGGGCAGCCCGGCTCGGCGAGCGCCAGGGTCTGCAAGGGCTTGCCGGTGGCCTTGCTCAGCACCTCAATGGCCGTCACCCGCCGATCATTACCTTGCATGGGCAACTGGAAATACCAACGCGGGGTCGATGCACTCTGCAACAGCGCCGTGCTCAGCTGCGGCCACGAATAATCCGAGTTCACCAGGGCCACCAGCTTCAGGCTGATGGGCAGGGTCTTGCCTGTGCGATAACTGGTCCAACTGCCGCGCACCTGCTCCTGCTGGCGGGAATTCATCAAGTCATTGAACTGCAAACGCGCCACCGGCAAGCCCTGCTCGTCCAGCTCATCCATGGCCAGCACCTTATTGCTGAAACTGAAGGTCGGCTTGAGCCGGATCGGCGTGCGATAGCGCTGGTAGGCATAAGTGCCCTGGTACAGGGCATTCTCGCTACCCAGGGTCAGCACAATCGCCTGCTTGCCCAACGTGCCTTCATACACCCCATGGGACGCCTGCGCCGGCAGCATCCACAGCACCAACAGCCCTGTCGCCAATCCGCGATAAACATCACCCCACCCCATCAGAAACGCTCCTCGCCCGACGACAGAAACTCCAGCCGATCCGGGCTGATCACCCGGTAATAATCCCAACGCCGCGTGCGTTGATCGAAATTGATAAAGTCCTGCTTGCTGAACTCCATCTGGCCACTGGGCGAAAAGCGCAACGTGCCGTCCACGGCGAACTGCTCCAGTAACGGATGGCGCAAGTATTCACGGTTCTCACGGTTGTACAGGTAGTACTGAGTGGGCCCGCACCACAACCGGCCATCCGACTCAGCCAGGCGATAACGCTGGGCCTGAAAATCCATCGGCGACCCAGCCTGGAAATGCCCGAAAGTCAGCGTCCCGGTGCCCACCGCAGGCATGCACCACGACCCACTGATCTCCTGCACCTGCGCCCCCGTGACACGACTCATCACCCGAATACGGTCAACCCGCGCCACCTCCTCCCCGGCCTTGCGCGCGGCATGCACACTGAAATAGAAATCCTTGTCCTGCACCGGCTGCAACAACTCACCGTCAAAGGCATCCCGCTGACTGTCACCAAAACGCGTTACCCGCTGCAACTGCAACGGCTGCTGCGCGCCCGTGCGCAGATCGACAAACGAGCCCTGCAGCGCATCAGCACCTTCAGTGAAAGGCAGCAACGACACGGCCGCCGCCGGCAAGGTCGGATTGTCCATGATATTGATCAGCAACCCCGCGCCCTGGCGAAACGGCGTCAGCTCCAACGGAATGGGTAAGCGCTCGGCTTCAGTAAACCAATAACCGGAAAAGCCACCGCCGTATTGCGAGTCGTAGGTCAGCGCCAGCTCAACCGGCGTGGAACCGAGGGTGCCGCGGTAGGTGGTGGTGGGGTTGGCTTGGGCGCTGGGGGTGGTTAGGGCGAGGCCTAGCAGGAGGGCTGGGGCCAGGAAGTGTGGCAGGTAACGCCGCTTGCCAGCCCTTGTTTGCGTACAGCCACCAATGGACGGGTTCATGCGGGCGCTCCTTGCTGGGGGAAAGGGGCGCAGGATAGCAAAATCGTTCTGGTTTTACGGGTAAAGAAGAGGGTTCTTACAGTGATGCTGTTGGCTGTAATTATCTCAACGCCTAAAGTTCAAAACGTTTGCTGATGACTCAGAGAGAGGGCTTCGCGGCCCTACTAGAGAGAACTCAGAATCGACTCTGATTCGTAGCTGTGATTTAGAAACAGACGATTATGGAAGGCAGTTATCGGCCGATGCTGTTGAAAAAGTCGGCTTGTCCAAACGCTCGAGTATAGATGACTACAAACACGTCTTTTGCACGCCGCTACTTGAAATCAACGTCCGGAAGCATCTGCTGAGAATAACGATTTCAATCTCCTGTACGTACTTTTCTATTTTGGGAACGGAGTTGGACTTTTTCAACAGAATTGGCCGGGAGCTGCCGGTCATGGATGGTAGCTTTCAGACAGAATTAGGCATTCGTCGGCAGAATTTCTGCAAACCTGCCACGATCTATCGACAATATATGCAATGGCGTACGTTGCTATACCTGCCTACATTATGCGTTTAACTAGAAACAGCTCAGTTTCTTTAATACCCTTCGATCCTACTGCCACAAACTTCGTCTTCAGCTAGGATCTCCTCGGGTTAAATCAAGCACGAAAACGGCGACCCTTCCTTCTTGCGCAGACTTGCTGGTCGCGACGAGCATGCTCTTCAGTTCATCGGCAGTCGCGGGAAAGGGCTGGTGTCGTCCTGGACGCTTCAGCCTCTTGGTTGTGTGCAGTTGTTCTCCAAACCAAAGCACCAGATAAATACCACGTCCCTCTGCTCGCCAGTCTTGGGTGTAGAGAGCGTCAAGCTGTCTGTCCGATCCCATCCAGAGCTCCGGATGCCACTGCCCCTTGATCTCGATCGGAATCCGAAGTGTGCCAGCCGAACAAGTGATGTCAACCTCCTTGTCCGCAGCGACATGAGTTTCAGGATCAAAAGTGATCCCTGACGATCCTTGGCGTAGAAGGCCTAGAAGGTGATCGCGGCAACGCTCCTCGACGAATGGAGTTTTTGTGTCGTCATAGAATCCGCGCCAGGATTCAGCATCGTCACTCTTTATCTTTGCCTGGGTGATGGCTAGTTCTTCAAGTGCAAGAGTTTGTAGATCAAGAAGGGACATGGGGGGAAGACTGCGTGTTATCGCCGCAATAACAGCAAGCGACGGTGAAACATAGGTTGCTTCGACTCGGATGCGCTTCTGCTCTGCAATAACGACCTTGATCTCTTCAGAATAGCCATCGAAAGGTGCTTCTCTTAAACGGACTAAAGCATCGATTGCCTCATCGCTGGAATCATTACCAAGGCGGCGGATGAGTTGGACGATGAAATTGCTTGCATCCCAAAAGTTTGAATTACCTGACGAAGGCCCGCTTGGGCGTTCCACCATCGGCCAAACCGAACGGAACGTATTGATTACCCATTCACTCTGTTCAGCGTTGAGAAGTACAGTGACGTCTTCGCTAAAACGATTGCTGATTCGATTTCGTATATGCCAAAACAATTCAGGTTCAATTGGCTGAGCACCGAGTTGCGCTTTGATGCTCGGGAAATCAACAATGGCGCCAATCGCAATCCAATTGCGACGGCGCTCGTCGTCCATTGATATAGAGCGAAGCGCTGAGATTCGGCGTAACTCCTCGAATTTTCCCGAGCGGATGAGTCTATCAGCTAGCTCGATTTCCGGACCGATCGGCAAGTCTGGGAACCGCTCCAGCCACTCGGCGGCGAGTTCGGTGCTCATCGTGACGTGTGCTTGATCGTGCATCAGCGTGAAAAGCCCATCTACATTGACACACCGCTTTTGTAGTTGCGGCTCATGGTAGAGCGTCATCGCCTCCTTCCAACAACCACGAGTCTGAATGGCAGCTTCAACAGCCTCAATAAGACCCGAAACTCCTGCATGGTCGTCGATGCGACTACGGCGTAGCTCGAACAGCCCTGCCATTAAACGCTCATTAGTAACGTTATCGAACCCTACGCCTTGTCGCTGCCGTTCAGCGAGTGCGGCAACGATAATATACGTAGCATCGTACCGCTTGCCCTCAGTAAGACTCATCGCAATTTGCTGCGCTGTAGGTCGGGGTGGATCAAGCATCAGAAACGCTTCGAACCCGGCATGCGCGACCTCACCAATATCATCTCCGAGCCACTGCCCAATCCTCTTGTGAGCAGGTGCATCTTCAATGCCATTAAAAAGGTTCAGATAGGCTTTAGCAGGATCAACTATCGCACCGTAGTCACCTGCGCGCATTTGATCGATGCAAGAAACATAGCTACTCCGGTGTCCTGCATGAATGGCCGTTTGTTTTGCTCGACGCTTGCGCTCTTGCTCGGTCTGTTTGATCTGCCAATCAGGTATTGTCGGCTCTGATAACTTGTCGATCCATAATAGTAAATCTGGACGCTGAGCAGCAAAGAGTCGTGCAACGGCACGTACCTCTGAACCTGCTTCACTGTCATGCTGTGAAAGCTGGACTAAATCACGCCAGCGTTCGTCGCTGTGGTCTGTGGGGTCAAGACAGTTAAGTAGCGCGATGACATCTGTGTCAGACAGAGTAAAGCCGGTGGATCGATCGCTCAGCCGCCACGCTTGCTGATAAGCGCTGTAATCACTGGGCAATTCTAATATCACTAGCCGCTGAACAGACTGCCGTAAATTGTCGTCTCTCCGAATGAGCTCGTGCAATTTCTGATGAGAGTCACGTTGATATCCATCACGGGAGTGAAAAGGCTCTAGCCAAGACCAAAGCTTGTGTGCAGAGATACCACCTGCCTCTAAGCCACGAACGATTAGATGATAAGCAAGATCGGTCAGCACATTATTTCCAGGCCACTCATCACCCTTGCCAAAGGATTTTGCTGCTATAGCTAAAAAATCAAGGACACCTGCTATTTGACCATCTGGAAGATTTTTCTCTAGGTACATCAATACTCCGATCGTACGACTACCGCTTTCTGCATAAGCAACCACAAGACTGACAATAAAATTGGCATCTAATTGTTCGTAGCCGACTTCATCAGCTAGTTCGATTGCGAGCCGAATCGAAAGCTCATCTCCAGAGATACCCAACGTGTAGAGGACGGTCGGCCAATCAATGTCTTCATTTGCTTCAACAAGAACTTCACCTGCAATTTTCCTACACGCAAAATACGCTTGGGGGTCGAGAACAATTTTCTGCAGTTCACCTCTTAGGGCTGAGGCAATTCCACTCCCCTTTATTGCTTCTAGCATTAAAAGACATAGGTAGAATGACGTTTCAGGTGTGGAGATCAGTCGCCGTATGTCCTCGATAACGCCTGGACTTCTGAAACACCGCAGCGCATACGGACCCCAGTCGCGAAAACGAGGGTTATCGTTTGCCAAAAGCTCCAGTGATTTGATAAGCAAGCGAGCTTGGTCGGCCGTGAGTTCATCTGCATCACCATATTCAATCAATCCCATTGGGTCTGCGGCGATAACAGCTTTGGTAAAAGCTGGATCCATAGCAAGCCACGCATGAATGCCTCGAAGACTCGAGGGTACAAGCCCGTAGCTGTGAAAAAGTGAGAGAAGGCGTCTGCGTTTTTGTGGAGTATTTGCCTGCTTCGTGAACCACCGAGCCCCCAAGTATTCTCCGACGCGGCGGTGAATATAGGTAAACCGCTCGACGCCGTCAGATCTGAACAGACGGGTACCAAGCATAGATTCCAGGATCTCTCCTCCGGGAAGAATAGAGATATCGGAGAGTTGCACTTCACCTTCTGCGACGTTTGCTGCGGAAATTCGAACAATGGCTTCACTACCAGTTAAGATCAAACCGGCAAATGCGGCGCCCGCTGCATCAAGGCCAGTTTCCTGTCCTGCCTGATTACTGACCTTGGTATCACTATGCTCAACTCGTAAAACCTCAATGGCGCGCTCGAAGAGTTCGCCGCGCGTTCCAGGTAATGTCCCTGAACCCGCAACGCGTGCAATTAGTTCAAGAGTTTGCGGGTTACCGAGTAACCCATTGAGCCCTCGTGCATTGAAATGCTCGATCACACTTCTGGCCGAAGTGACACCAAGTGTGGCGCTTAGAAAGGCTGACGCATCATCTTCGTTGAATGGCTCAAGGTGTAACTCTACTGGCTTTTGAGGGTACTGTTCGTGAATAGCTTCAAGACCCGTGACGCTGCGCCAATCCGCCACTCGGCACGCAAGAATGAAGCGAGGGTAATCTAGTTTGCCGAGTTGACGCAGGACAAGATCCACCGCGTCTCCGTCCTTCTGACTGCTGACCTCATCCAGCCCATCAATCACTAAGACTTCGGCATTATTTAGTAAAGTTGTCGGGTCATGACGGTTGATCAACTGGCGTGCAGTGCAACGGAAAAAACCTGGAGACATCCCAAGCCAGTTGAGAAGATGTGTTTTCCCCATGCCCGCTTCACCGAGAATGACAAGCGGTTCAGTTCGCTTTAATAAGTCGTCCTGTGGAAAATGAGATCTACCATCGCTGGTCTCACACCAAAGTGTTCGCTTGATGGCTACATGCACTATCAAACTTGCGCATTCATTCATGTCGTACAGGAGCCTCAGTAGGAGCCTATGCAGTTACCCGGATACTAAATTATTGATGCCTAGAAGCACTACCGATTTGAGAGCCACGACAGCGACTGCATCTCTGCGAAGGGCAACTATGGGTCGCTCTCTGCCGGGTCATGGTTGCGAGGCGCGCTGCTCAGTTCGATGCAACCTGTGGTCAGGTCGAATGCAAACGGGTAGTCAAGTGCAGTGAAATTTTGCAGTTGTAAGTGATAGCGATTTCAAATCGGCAATAAAGGGTGACCTGACAAGGAAAAGGTGAGGTTTGCGTAGCATCCCGAAACCCAAAACCCACCCCCACTCACCACTCCACGTAAGGCGCTTCGCTTTCCATTGAGCGACTTTTCCTAGAGAATCCGAACCGCTTGCGCCTATGAGAAGCGCTGTCTAGGCTCGGTTCGTCACTGCATATCAGTGACCGGGTTTAGCAGCTCGTGTACTAGGCGCAAAGTGCCTCCTCTTACGAGGCGCTTCTTTTCGGCCCCAGTTTTATGGTGGCCGTGCGCAGGGCACCTTCGGGTGCGCCGGGTTCCTAGTACACCGGTCTGCTAACCTGCAAACGGCCGCCACCCTATCGTTTAGCAGCGACGGTGATGGCTCCTAAAGCTGTACTAGGAGTTAAACCATGAAAAAGCTTGTCCCCGACCCGCCCCTGACCTTACCCGGGCAATTCAGAACCCCCGAACACGATCGTGACACCCAGCGTATTCGCCTGGCCCTGGCCGCGAACAACGATGAGGCATCAATCCTCAGCTCCCTGAAAGACACAGCCTCCACCCCCGTCGGGCGCGACGCCCTGTTTAATGTCCGCGCCGGCATCAGCGCTGAAGAAGCGCTGATTCATATATCGCTGCTGCTCGATTGCGCGGTGCAAGTCAGTGATGAAATCACCGAACGCGCCAGTTGCGTGGAGCGTGGGTTGATTTGGTCGATGATTCATTCGGTGGAAATGGCCAGGGCCGTGGTGGATTCGTTGCTGGATGCTGGCAAGCCGGCAGAAAACCCTCAGCAGGTCTAGAGGAAGGAAGAAATGGGGTAAGACGTGACTTACCCCGGTCCTGCCCGACTAAACCACTTTCAACACCTACTCCTCTAACTAACGGAAATATCGACTGATTGACAGCAACAAAAGCCCGCATCAATTGGAATAATTGCTGGTCGCCTGGCGAAGCCCAGATTGACCTTGCAGCCCCGAATAATGGCGCAATAGAATCATCACCAGCACCCTGCTCAATCGCACCAGCGTGTGAGTATTTACCTGAGGTTGTTGTCCACACGGAAGAAGTAGCAGGGCTGAAATCGCTCAGCAATTGCATAGGTCAAGGAGACCGACATGGCAGATATCAAGGAACAAAAGCTGCTTTACCACCTCACTGCCCTTGAAAATTTAGGCAATATCTTTCAAGGCGGCCTCAAGCCACGTGCGCAACTCCAAGGGTTCAAAGACGTAGCTGATGCTGAAATTCTTAAAAAGCGACAAACGCTTGGACTCGAAAACTACGTCCCCTTTCATTGGTTTGCCGCGAACCCATTTGACGGAAGCGTTCAGGGCAATAAACGCGATACCCAATTCGTAGTCATTTCTATTCGCCGGTCCTTCGCGATTGAAAATGATTGGAAGGTCATTCCTCGACATCCATTAGCGAACGACGCCATTCAATTGCTTGACTATAAGACAGGCTTCGAAGCCATTGACTGGGATGCGATGAACCAAAGGGACTATCACGACCCACATTGCAAAAGCGTCTGCATGGCAGAATGTCTGTCTCCGAACGTTGTTTCTGCTAATGATTTTTTCAAGATTTTTGTCTCTAATTCGGAGGTTGAAGAGCATTGCGGGGCTAAAATGCGCGAAGCTGGTGTTTTTGTGCAGATTGGAGTGAATCCTGGAATGTTTCGTCGATGAATTACAGCAGTCTGAATCCAGAAAAGGCTCTGATTTGGCGGATCGTCCACCGCGATAATCTGCCCTGGATTCTGGACAACGGCCTGCACTGCGCCAGCTCTGAGATGCAGGCGCCGCAGTACGTGAACATTGGCAACGTTGATCTGATCGACAAGCGCCGAAACCGCCATGTGCCGATTGCTCCGGGCGGAATGCTGGCCGATTACGTACCCTTCTACTTCACACCCTTCTCTGTGATGATGAAAAACATTCACTCCGGGTGGAGTGTTCAGCAGCGCAGCAACGACGAGATCGTAATCCTGGTCTCAAGCCTGTACCGCATCCAACAGCTAGGGTTACCGTTCGTCTTCACAAACGCACATGCCTACCCAGATTGGACAGACTATTACAGCGATCTGGCGGATCTCGGCCAGGTCGACTGGTCTATCCTTCAGCGACGCGATTTTAAGCGCGATCCTGATGACCCTAAAAAAATGGAGCGCTATCAGGCCGAAGCGCTGATCCACCATCATCTACCGATTACAGGACTCCTTGGCATCATGTGCTACAGCAGCGCGATGAAAGATCGTATAGAACAAGACCTGGCTACCAGAGGTTTGGCCTTGCCTGTTCATGCGCGCCCGGGATGGTATTTCCAATGATCCGTTTTACCCAAGGCAACCTTTTGGAGGCCAAGACTGAAGCCCTGGTCAACACGGTGAATACCGTGGGCGTGATGGGCAAAGGTATCGCGTTGATGTTTAAAGAGCGCTTTACCGAGAATTACCGTCTGTACTCGGCAGCCTGCAAAGCCAGTGAAGTGGTAACAGGAAAAATGCACGTCACCGCCGTCAACGAGCTGGACGGACCTCGGTGGATCGTGAACTTTCCCACCAAGCGTCACTGGCGATCACCGTCGCAGATGGTATGGATCACAGAAGGTTTACACGATCTGCGGCGCTTTTTGATTGATAACCATGTTAAGTCCGTGGCAGTTCCACCCTTAGGTGCGGGCAACGGTGGTTTGAAATGGCCAGAGGTTCGCGAGCAGATTGTTGAGGTACTGAGTGATCTGGATGTCGATGTGCTGGTATTCGAGCCTTCCAATCAGTATCTGAATGTGGCCAAACGTAGCGGCGTGGAAAAACTCACTCCTGCTCGCGCACTCATTGCTGAACTGGTTCGGCGCTATTGGGTGTTAGGTATGGAGTGCAGCCTGCTTGAGATTCAAAAGCTGGCATGGTTTCTTGAGCGCGCCATAAAAAACCTGCCAAACGCCAAGAACCCTCTGGAGCTTCAGTTCGTGGCTCACAAATACGGGCCTTACGCCAACCGGCTGGAACACCTGCTCAATAACCTGGATGGCAGCTATCTGCATTGCAATAAACGCATCAGCGATGCAGGTATAAGCGATGTGATTTGGTTTGATGAAGAGCGCAAAGCTTTTTTGCAAACTTATCTAAAAACAGAAGCCAAAGATTACGCGCTCGCCCTTGAACGCACTGCTGAGCTGATCGATGGCTTTGAATCTCCATTCGGTATGGAGTTGTTGGCGACGGTCGACTGGTTACTGAGCCAGGACGGGGTTTCCCCGACTATTCCTGCCGTGCGCGAAGCCCTGAAACATTGGGATGGCGGAGCCGGCGCGGCTGCTCGCAAGAGCCGACTGTTCGACGATCAGGCGCTTGGTATAGCTCTCAAGCGCCTGACTTCCAGTAGTTTTCGTCCCGAAATGGTAGCCAGTTAGAGGCTACTCTTTTCTGTACTCAGGCTGGGGCGTAATGCGCGCCCTCCCCCCTCAAAAATGCACCTTCACCAACACACTCAACGCATTCTGATCCGTCTTGAACCCCGGGCTGTCTTCGATCCCATATTTATCCGACCAATAATCCCACTCCAGCCCCGCGTAAAACCGTTTGGCCTTCTGCCCCAGTGCTTTGCCCACGTCGTATTTAAGCTGCGGGTTGATGTGCAAGCTTTTGGCCACGAAGTTGGAGGTGCCTTTGGTGCCGACGTCGTTGACGTACCACTCCAGGTAGCCGTCGAAGAGGATGTCGGAGCGGCCCAGGGGGAAGGTCATGGCCCAGGTGGGGTTGATTTGCCATTGGCCAGCGGCTTTGCCGGTGATGCCGTCGGGTTGGCGGTAGTAGGTGTTGAGGGAGAAGCGGTCGAAGCCCGGCAGGTCGAGGTCGACGGCGGGGCCGAGGAGGTATTTGCGGTTGCGGTTTTCGCCGCGCTCATACGTGGCGGCGATCAGCACGTCTTTGACGATGCCGTAGCGCAGGGGCTGGCCGCTGATTTTGCCCAGGGACAGGCGTGGGGAGAATTCGCCGTAGTAGGTGTGGCCGTCGTTGCCGGAGAGGCCGTTGGACCATTTGTTGTCGACGAACAGGAATACGTCGCCCCAGGTCCAGCCGCTGGCGTGTTCGAAGGTGATGGTTTGCTGGGTGTCGTCGCCGGTGCCGTCGACTTTGAAGTGCTGGCCGTAGAGGTAGCTCAGGCTGTTGTCGTTCCACAACAGGGGGCTGGCTTCGGCGCCGACGCTGGCCAGGGCGCAGAGTGGCAGCAGGCTGCGGCGCAGGCGTGAAGGTAAAGGTTTGGCGATGCGGAGTGCTTTCATGGACGGCCCTTGATAGGTGATCGGGGGATATCACCGGCAAGGCATGCCCAGGTTGCGGACAGACCATTGTTCTGGCCCTCAGCTTGCGCTGAGGCACGACCCTGCCGGGTGCGCGGCGTGATGCCGCCAGAGCAATGCCCTACGCTGAGGTGTCCGGATTCGGACCCGTTCAGTGCTGACCGCTTCTACTCGACTGGGGACTTAGCAGGGGTCGTGCCAAGTGATCGAATACAATCTGAAACACCGATTCAGAACAATCTATAAACAGAATGAACACTAAATACCAGGCGTTTACGCACCAACTTGAAGCTCGCTCGCCGCTGTTCGCACCGTCGCGATTCATCCCGCCCCGCCTCGCTTTGCACGCTGATAGCCGAAGACCCGGGCTTGAGCGGCTGCGACGAGTTGGCACAGTTCTGGCTTTGGCTCCTGGCGAGTAGAAGCGGTTAGTGCCAGCGATGGCATAGGACATTGCTCTTGCGCCCCCTGTGGGGCGTACATCCGATCGGATGCTTGAACGCGGCGCCAGCGCCCCGGGCAAGAGAGAAGTGTCAGCCGTGTGTTCACGTCGTTGCGCCCTGGCGCCCTTTCTCTTCCCACGTTCTCTCCGACCGGCCTTCGCTGGCGTGCCGCTTTGGCGCGCGGCGGTTTTCGAATCGTTGTGGAGAACACATCATGAAAACTCGCTTTGCCTTGGGTCATCCGCTTCGTTCGCTGCTGGCCACCGCGCTGTTGCCCGCGGCCCTGGTGGCGCCCTCCCTGGCCCTGGCCAATGACAAGGTGGTGCTGCTCACATCCTGGTACGCCCAGGCGGAACAGGGCGGCTTTTACCAGGCCCTGGCCGACGGTTTGTATGCAAAAGAAGGCCTGGACGTGACCATTCGCATGGGCGGGCCGCAGGTCAACGGCATGCAGTTGCTGGTGAATAAGCAGGCGGACTTTATCGTCAATTACGACCTGCAAATCCTCAAGAGCGTGGAGCAGGGCCTGCCAGTGGTGGCGGTGGCTGCGCCCTTTCAGGGTGACCCCCAGGGTTTGCTGACCCATGCCGATGTCAGCGGCCTGGACGGGTTGCAGAACAAGCAGGTGCTGGTGTCCACCTCCGGCCAGCAAACCTGGTGGCCGTGGCTCAAGGGCAAGTACCAGTTGCAGGACAGCCAGGCCAGGCCCTACACCTTCAACCTGCAACCCTTCCTGGCGGGCGCCGACACCACCCAGCAGGCCTACGCCAGCTCGGAGTTGTTCCAGGCGCTGAAGACCGGGGAGCAGGCCAAGTTCTATCTGTTCGCCGATGCCGGTTACCCGCCCTACGGCTCCACACTGGTCACTCGCCAGGACGTGATCGACCAGCACCCCGAGCGGGTCCAGGCGTTTGTCCGGGCGTCCATGGAGGGCTGGAAGCGCTACCTGGACAACCCCAGCGCCAACCCTTTGATCAAGGCCGACAACCCGAACATGAGCGATGAGCTGCTGGCTTGGGGTCTGTCGACCCTCAAGCAATACCGCCTGGTGACCGGGGGCGATGCCGCCACCCAGGGCATCGGCGTGATGAGCGATGCGCGCTGGCAAGCCACCCGCAACTTTATGGTTGAGGCCGGCCTGCTGGGTGCCGATGCGCCCTGGCAAAAGGCCTATACCACGCGCTTCGTCCAGGACTTGAAGGTGCTGCCCGCCGCCGAACAGGCCGCCAGCCGTTAACCACGTCCTACCAACCTGAATAGCCACGAAGCCAGGCCCCAGAGCCGGCTCGACGATGACCCTGAGGACACTTGTTATGTTGGTAACCAAACAACCTGTACTGCGCCGTTTCTGGTACGCCCTACTGCCCATGTCCGCCCTGGACGCCGGGCCACAGCCCTTTACGTTGTTGGGCGAAGCCCTGGTGCTGTGGAAGCGCCCCGACGGCACTCCGGTGGCCATGCGCGACCGCTGCTGCCACCGCACCGCCAAGCTGTCCAAGGGTTTTGTCAGCGAAGACGGCAACATCGCCTGCGGCTACCACGGCTGGGAATACGACTGCACGGGCACCTGCGTGAAGATCCCGCAAAACCCCGCCGGCATGATCCCCCCGGGCGCTTCGGTGCAGGCCTTTCACTGCCAGGAAAAGTACGGCTACGCCTGGGTCGCCCTCGACGACCCACTACAACCCATCCCCGAGTTCCCCGAGGACGGCGCCCCGGGCTACCGGCGCATCTTCCAGTTTTATGAAGAGTGGAAAACCAGCCCGTTGCGGGTCATGGAAAACTCCTTCGACAACTCGCACTTTTCCTTTGTGCACAAGGCCAACTTCGGCCTGTTCGACCAGCCGCAACCGGCGGGCTACGAGTTCCGCGAAACCGACTACGGCTTCGAAGCGGAAACCCGGGTGCCGATCCGCAACCCCGAAGAAAGCTTTCGCATCACTGGCAGCACCGAGCCCATCACCCAACGCCACCTGATTAACCGCTATTACCTGCCCTTCTCCCGGCGCTTTGGCTGCATGTACCCGGACAGCGGCATCCACCACATCATCTACAACTGCGCCACGCCCATGGAGGACGGGCGGCTGATGCTGGTGCAGTGGCTGTATCGCAATGACAGCGAGGAACAGTGTTCGACCCAGGAACTGATCGACTGGGACGCGGCGATCACCGCCGAGGACCGGGACATTCTCGAAGCCACCGACTACGACGCTTGTGTCGACACCCGGCGCCGGGTGGAGCTGCACATGCCCTCGGACAAGCCCGGGCTGGTGATTCGCCGGCAACTGCTGGGCCTGCTCGAAGCCCATGGCGAAAGCGAAGTGTTCCTCAGCCACTGACCGCGCCCCGGTGCGCCGGGGCTTTTCCAGCCGCTCATGACCCCAGGGGAGAGCGCGATGTTGATGCAGACCATGACCCCGGCCAACGCCCAGCCACAGGCGTTGCCCGCTGCCGACAGCGTTGGCGTGCAAACGCCGCTGTTCGCCAACCAAGTGGAAAAAACCTACAGCAACGGCACCCACGCCTTGAGTAGGGTCAAGCTGGCGATCCAGCGCGGCGAGTTCGTGTCGCTGCTCGGCCCGTCGGGCTGCGGCAAAAGCACCTTGCTGAAGATGTTCGCCGGCCTGGAGCAACCCTCCGCCGGCCACGTGCGTTGGTGGGGCAAGGACCGCCCGGCCACCCACACCCCGGGGCGCAGCCTAGCCATGGTGTTCCAGGAGGCCACCCTGATGCCCTGGGCCCGGGTCAGCGACAACGTGCGCCTGCCCCTGGATCTTTCCGGCATGCCCAAGGAACAGAGCCAGCCCAAGGTCGATGCGGCCCTGGCGCTGGTGGGCCTGGGCGGCTTCAGCCAGGTGTACCCACGGGAGTTGTCCGGCGGCATGCAGATGCGCGCCTCCATCGCCCGGGCCCTGGCCACCGAGCCCAACCTGCTGTTGATGGACGAGCCCTTCGGCGCCCTGGACGAGTTCACCCGCAACAAGCTCGACAGCGACCTGCGCCAACTCTGGGCCAGCCGCGACCTGACTGTGGTGTTTGTCACCCACAGCATTTTCGAGGCGGTGTACCTGTCGTCGCGGGTGGTGGTGATGGGCGCGCGACCGGGGCGGGTGATCGCCGATGTAGCGATCGACGGCCCACTGCATCGGGACGAGGCCTACCGCACCTCCCCGGCCTTTATCGAACAGTGCGCCCACCTGTCCCGGCTGCTGGCCCAGGCCAATGGCGACCCTTGCTGAGTCCAATTCGAGAGCCCGATCATGAGCCCATCCTTTACTCCCTGGTTGCGTCACCCCACGGTCTTGCGCATCGTCTCGCCGCTGTTGCTCGGCGCCGTGTTGCTGGGCCTGTGGCAATTGGCTTGCGTGGCCTGGCAGGTGCCGGTGTACCTGGTGCCGTCCCCGGCCGACATCGGCCGCACCCTGGTCAGCGATGGCCCGATGCTGTTTGGCGCGTTGTGGATGACCCTGAAGATCACCTTCTTCTCGTTCGCCCTGGCGGTGCTGATCGGCACCCTGGCGGCCTTTGTCTTTGTGCAGAGCCGGGTGCTGGAAGCCAGCCTGTTTCCCTACGCCATCCTGTTACAGGTCACCCCGGTGGTGGCGGTGGCGCCGCTGATCATCATCTGGTGCAGCAACACCACGGTGGCGCTGGTGATTTGCGCGACCCTGGTGGCGATCTTCCCGATCATCGCCAACACCGTGCTCGGCCTGCGCAGCGTCAACCCCGGCCTGCTCAACCTGTTCCGCCTGAACCGCGCCAGCCGCTGGCAGGTGTTGCTGCGCCTGCGCATTCCCAGTGCCCTGCCGTGCTTCTTTGCCGGGCTGCGGATTGCCAGCGGGCTGGCGCTGATTGGCGCGGTGGTGGCGGAGTTCGTCGCCGGCACCGGCGGTACCGGCGCCGGGCTGGCGTACCAGATTCTCCAGGCCGGCTTTCAACTGAATATTCCCCGGCTGTTTGCCGCCCTGGTGCTGATCGCCCTGACCGGTGTCGCGCTGTTCAGCCTGATGGCGCTACTCGCCCGCCTGAGCCTGCGCAATTGGCACGACAGCGAGATTGGCTAACCTTTTGAGTCCGCCGCAGACGCGGCCCATGGAGCTTCATATGAACCTTCAACACAGCTGGCTGGTGCGCAACGCCAGCGCGATTCTCACCGGCTTGCCCGGCGCCGCCGCGCGCCATGCCGGGCCGGATATCCGCATCGTCAACGGCCGCATTGCCGCCCTCGGCACCCTGCCACCCCTGCCTGGGGAGCGCGTACTGGATGCCCGGGATTGCGTGGTCTATCCGGCGTGGGTCAACACCCACCATCACCTGTTCCAGTCGCTGCTCAAGGGCATTCCCGCCGGCATCGACCAGAGCCTGGGGGCGTGGCTGGGGGCGGTGCCTTATCGCTATCGCAGCCTGTTCGATGAACAGAGCTTCCGCCTGGCGGCGCGTATCGGTTTGGTGGAATTGGCGCGCTCCGGCTGCGCCACCGTCGCCGACCACCATTACCTGTACCTGCCAGGCATGCAGTTCGACAGCGCCGAGGTGCTGTTCGAGGAAGCCGAGCGCCTGGGGCTGCGCTTTGTGCTGTGCCGGGGCGGGGCGACGCAGGTGCGTCAGGCCGAAGGCCAGGCCGCTGCCGGGCCGGAAACCCTGGCGCAGTACCTGGACGACGTCGAGCGTCTGGTGCGGCGCTACCACGACCCCGCCGCCGACGCCTGGCGCCGGGTGGTGATGGCGCCCACCAGCCCGCCCTACTCCATGCCCCCGGAGCACCTGCGGGAAACCGCCCGGGTCGCCCGGCGCCTGGGCATTCGCTTGCACAGCCACCTCAGCGAAACCGTGGAGTATCAGAACGAGGTGCAGCAGCGCCACGGCCTGTCGCCGGTGGCATTTTGCGCGGAGCAGGAATGGCTGGGGCCGGATGTGTGGTTCGCCCACCTGGTGAAACTCAGCACCGAAGAAATCCAGCTGCTGGGGAACAGCGGCACCGGCATCGCCCACTGCCCGCAAAGCAATGGTCGCCTGGGCAGCGGCATCGCCGATGTGGTGGCCATGGAAGCCGCCGGGATGCAGGTGTCGATCGGCGTGGACGGCGCGGCCTCCAACGAGGCCTGCGACATGATCAGCGAAACCCACGCCGCCTGGCTGATGCAACGGGCCAAGGCCGGTGAACGGGCCCGCCCCCGTTATGCCGGCGGTGACGAAGAAGGCGGCGCCCACGCGGCCACAGTGGAAGACGTGGTGCGCTGGGGCACGGCGGGCGGGGCCAGAGTATTGGGCCTGGACGCGGTGGGCAGCCTGCAGGTGGGCATGGCAGCGGACCTGGCGATCTACCGCCTGGACCAGCCGCGCTACTTCGGCCTGCACGACCCGGCCATCGGCCCGGTGGTCGGCGGCGGCCGCCCGACCTTGCGCGCCTTGCTGGTGGGCGGGAGGCTGACGGTGGACAACGACCAGTTGCCCGACCTCGACCTCGCCGAACTCGGCGCCCAGGCCCGGGACGCCGTGCACCGATTGCAACAGGCCGCAGGAGTACGCGCATGAGCTGGACCGCCCTGCAAGTGCGCAGCCTGCGCCTGGAAGCTGAGGATGTGCTGGGCATCGAACTGGCCCCCGCCGACGCCACGCCCCTGCCCTTCACCTGGACCGCCGGCGCCCATGTCGACCTGCGCCTGGGCAACGGCGCGGTGCGCCAATACTCGCTGCTGAGCCTGCCGGAAGAAGGCCACCTGTACCTGGGCATCAAGCGCGAACCGGCCTCCCGAGGCGGTTCGCGCTGGCTCCACGAACAACTGCGCCTGGGTGCGCAGATCGAGGTCAGCGCCCCACGCAATCTGTTTGCCCTGCAACCGGGCAACGGGCCGGTGACCTTGCTGGCGGCAGGCATCGGCATTACCCCGTTGCTGCCGATGTATCGCCAATGCCAGGCCGAAGGTCGGCCGGTGCGCTTGCTGTATTTCACCCGGGATGCACGCCAGGCGCCGTTTCTCCAGCGCTTGGGCGCCGACATCCAGTGGCACGGCGGACTTCGGGCCGAGCAGATCACCGAACAACTGGCCACGGAGTTCCCGGCATGGCAGGCCGACGCCGGTCTCTATTGCTGCGGCCCGGCGGGCTTTATGCGCAGCGTCGAACAGGCGGCGCTCAAGGCCGGGTGGCCGCAAGCCGCCTTGTACCGCGAACACTTCCAGGCGCCCGCGCCCACCACCGTCGATGAACAAAGCCGCTACGCCCTGGTGCTGCAACGCAGCGGTGCCGAAGCCCAGGTGCAACCCGGAGAAAGCCTGCTCCAGGCCGCGTCACGGGTCGGTGTGGAGCTGGCCTATTCGTGCGGCGTGGGGATCTGCGGCGCCTGCATCTGCCGGGTGCTCGAAGGCCAGCCGGAACACCGTGACGACTGCCTGAGCGAGGCCCAACGCCAGAGCGGCGAATGGATCGCACCCTGCGTCTCCGGGGCGCGCAGCCCACGGCTGGTGCTGGACGCCTGAACCTCAGCCTCAGCGCACATTGCGATACAGCATCAACCGCGCACTCTCATGCAGCCCCCGGGTCAGTTCCAGCAAGCGCTGAAATTCCTCGGGGTGTTGCTGGGCCACGTCATCACGCGGAGTGGGCGAGGCCAAATCATGCAAGGTCGGCCCGCTGCCGTCGTGCTGCATCTGCAACAGAAAATCCTGGGTCACGCCGCCGATCACCGGGAAGGTGCCTTCCCTGAGCACCAACGGCACCACCCGCTCCCCTTCCGGCGCGGGCTGCTGAATATCCCGCCCCATGGCGCCGTTGCTGAACGGCATGCCCGCCATGCCGGCCACCGTGGGCAGCAGGTCGGCCAAGCCCACCGCTTCCTCAATGAACCGTGGTTGCAACAGCCCCGGCGCATGGATCAGCAGCGGCACGTTGTTGCTTTCCAAACCCAGCTGTTCAAAGGCGGGGGCCATGTGCGGGATCTGGCTGATGCGGGTGTTGTGGTCGCCGAAGAACACGAAAATCGTGTTGTCGTAGTAGCCCCCCGCCTTGGCGATGTCCATCAGCCGGCCAATGTTGAAGTCCAGCAGGCGCACCGCGTTGTATTGCTCCAGGCTGCGGGAGCCGGCGGCTTGCACCTGCTCCAGGGTCAGCTGTTTGACCTCGAAACCATCGTTGCTTTTGGGGATGGTGAACGGCCGGTGGTTGCCGGAGGTTTGCAGGTAGGCGAAAAACGGTTGGTCCTTGGGCACGGCGCGCAGCAGGCGGTCGCTTTCCTTGAACAGGTCGAGGTCGGAGATGCCCCAGACGTCCACCAGCGGCGATTTCCAGTAGCCCTCGTCATACAGCTGCACGCCGTCGATGCTCTGGCGGATCAGCGCGTTGATATTGGCCCAGCCGGCGTTGCCGCCAATCATGTAGAAGCGCTGGTAACCCTCGAAGGCGTTGATCAGGCTGTGCTGGCGAGTGATCAGCGGGTGGCGGGTCGCGGTCTCTTGGCGGGTGACGTCGGGCACGCCGGTGATGCTGGCCCACACGGTCTTGGCGGTGCCGGTGACCGGCACGTAGAAGTGTTTGAAGAACCAGCTTTGGCTCGCCAGCTTGTCGAGGTTGGGCGTCGGGTTCAGCGGGTTGCCGTAGGCGCCCACGGCGCTGGTGCCGAGGGATTCGAGCATCACGAAGATCACATTCGGCGGACGCTGCCCCGCTGCTCGATAGGGCTGCACGCCCTGCTCACGGATGAAATTCAGGCTCTGCGCATCCGGCTGCTGCACCCCCAGGTAGCGCGCCACAGCCGGGTAGTGTTGGCGCACCTGAGCTTCATCGTATTGCGCCTGGCCGGCCTTGAGGGTGTCGTAGAGAAACAGCACCGGGTTGAGACCCAAGGCCGCGACCTGGCTGTTACCCGAAAAAAACGCATCGCTCCAGCGCAGCGGCACGGGGTTTTCCAGGTTGAGCTTTTCCACCCGTCCCAGCAGCGCCAGCAGCACCGCGACCCCACCCACCAGCGTGGCCGAGACCACGGCCAGGGTGCCGATGGGCTGAGGCGGACGATCCAACGTCACGCGTTCCAGCTTGACCAGCGCCCACCACCACAGCCCCACGCCGGCCAGCCACGCCAGGCTGATCCAGATCACTGGGTAGGTTTCCCAGACCATCTGCCGGGAGATTTGCGCGTCGTCGAGGTAGCGCAGCACCGTGGCATTGATGCGTACGCCCAGGTAGGCGTAATGGCCAAAATCGATGATGTACACCAGCCCCACCGCGCCCAGCACCAGCAGCAGATAACCCCGGGCCAGCCAACGCAGGGCCGGCACGCGCACCAGGTTCCAGCGCGGTAGCCATGCCAGCAGCGCCAGGGGCAGCATCAGCAACAGGGCCAGGCGCAGGTCGAAACGCAGGCCGATGCCCAGGGTTTGCAGAAGTGGCCCCTTGTCCTCGGCCGCCACCGGATCAATGCCGGAAAAGCCCAGCACAAACACCAGCCGCAACAGCGCCAGCAGCGCAAATACCAAGCCGATCGCCCCCACGCCGTAGCGCAGGCGGCGTGATTGCAAGCACCCCATGGTTTACCTCTGTGTGGTCAAAGTAGGTTTCAGCGGGCTCGGCACGCCCCTGGGCCGCAGCCTGTTCCAGCCGGCCATCAGCAACAGCCCGCAGCCGGCCACCAGGCAATAGCCCGCCAGCAACGGGTCGATCAGGTAGTCCCAGTAGTTTTCCGAAGGCTTGAGCCGCAGGGAGAAGGCCAAGGTGCCGGCCGCCAGCATCCACACGCCCAAGGCATTGCGCAGCCAGAGCATGAGCAAGGCCGCTGCGCCCATGAGCACAATCATCGGTCGCGGGTTGAAGCCCCAGCGATAGGGATCGAAATAGGTCAGGCCCAGGGTCGCCGGGTACAGGCTCAGGGTCAGCAGTGCAAACAGCAGCAGGACCTGGGCCCGCTGCCGGTGTTGCAGCGGCGCCAGCACGCCCAGGCGTTGCAGGCCGACCCAGCCCAGCAACACCAGGGTGCTGATGGCCAAGTCATCGGTGAAGCTGCGCACATATGCCGCCAGGGGCAGTTCTGCAATGGGCACAAAACTCACCAGTGCCAGCACCGGCAACAGCCAGGGGCGCCAGGGCGCGGTCAACCGCAGGCTGCCGAGCAGCACAAAGCCAAGGAGGATAAAACTCAGGTGGGCTTGCCACAGGGACATCATCACAGGCGCTCCGCCAGCCAGGCCTCGTTGAAGCTGACATGTTTGATAAAGGTGTTATTCCACGAGTACACCAAGTGGTACATGCCGTCCGGGCTGCGGCTGAAGTACGGGTACTCGTACTCGAAATCACAGCCTTGGGGCTTGCACACCCGGTAATCCAGGTTGCTCAGGAAACGTTGCTCCAGGGGCAGGCGCCGGGCGCCGCTGGACGCGCGGAAGCCTTCACCGATGATCTCTTTGTAGGCCTCGGGGGAAAAAGGCTGGCCCAGGGGATCGGGGGACTGGTCGAGTTCCACCACGCTGCGCCATTCATTCAGCTCGGCATCGGTGCCGTACAGGCTGAGTTTGAAGCGCCCGTCCTGCAGGTCGTTGAGGGCCACCAGCAAGCCGTTGTCGGCAGTGCCCACGGCGGCCAGGGACGAGTTGGGGTTGGACGGCTCCAGCGGATAGGGCTCGCTCCAGGTCTGCCCGGCGTCTTCGGTGCGGCTGGCCAGGACCCGATGATGGTTGTCGCCGGCATAACGCAGCATGGCGATGGCGCGACGCTCGTCCAGGGGCACGATGGTCGGCTGCAGGGAATTTTTGCCGCGGCTGATGCGGAATTTGTCGATCACCTGGCCGTCAGCGCTGAGGTACAGGTACTCGGCGAACTTGCCCATGAACTCGTGGTACACCGGCAGGCCGATGGAGCCGTCGGCATGGAACACCGGCGCGGCACGCACCAGGGTGCTGATGTTGAAGAACGGCGAGGTGATCAGTTGCCGCGGTGCGCCCCAGTGTTGCCCGAGGTCGTCGGAGACCATCACGTTGATCGCGCTGGTGGCCCAGCCGCCCACCGACACCGAGACATAGAACATCCACAGACGGTTGTCCGGGGCCAGGGCGATCACCGGGTTGCCCAGTTTGCGGATGTAGCGCTGGGTGCCGGAACGGGTGCTTTCCCGGGTGGCCAGCACCTGTTCGGCGCCCCACTCGCCGCTCTTGGCGTCAAAGCGCGCGGTGCGCACCTGGACGTCGGCGGCGCCTTCTCGGGAGCCGGCGAACCACACGGCCATCAGGTCGCCGCCGGGCAAGGCAGTGACCGAGGACGAGTGGACAAAATCCTTCAGCTCCGAAGACACAAAGCGGCTGCTGTATTGCGGGCGGGCCTCGGACGGCGTGGTTGTGGTGGCAGGGCCGACCTGGGCAAACGGCGCCAGGACATGGGGCGGATGGCTGCGCCAGGCCGCCAGGAACACCGCCATCAGGAGCAAGGCACAACCGATAAACATCAGGCGAGAAGGAAGCGCACGCATAAGGAGCCCGTTGCAGATGCAGGGTGGGAATCAGGGAAAGAACGATCAGGGTGCAGCGTCATCCGGCAGGCGTCGACGGCGACCGGTGAGCATCGACAACGGCAAGTTGTCGCGCACCTGGAAGCTCTCGAACAACGCGGCGCAGACGTGCAGACACACCAGGCCCAACAGCACATTGGCGGTAGTTTCATGCACCAGCAGCGGCCAGTCGGCGCCCCACAGGGCATCCACTTCCTCCATGGCCCAGCCGCTGAGGCCGATGATCAACAACGCCAAGAGCATCAGCAGCATCACCAGCGCACCGAGGGGCGAGTGCCCCAGGCGGTGCGCCGGGCGCCGGCCAGCAGCGAGCGCACATGGGCCTTGAGCCGGCTTGGCGTCGGCCAGAAGTCCGCCCAGCGTGCGCTGCGCGGGCCGATGAATCCCCACACCGTGCGGACCAGCAACCAGGCCATGGCGTAGTAGCCGAGCCAGATGTGCCAGTCGTCACCGGCTTCATTGAAGAAGTAGTTGGCGACGAAGACCCCGGCGATGGACAGGTGAAACAACCTGACCACCGGGTCCCAGAGGCGCAGGGATTGCGTCGGCATCAGCCTTTGATCTCGCTCTTCACGGCTTTGCCGGTGACCGGATCGTGGTAGATCTCGACCTTGCGCTTGTCTTTGTCAAAGCCGTAGATCTCGTAGCAGTTGCCGTCGGTGACCTTGAACTTGCTGATCTCGTAGCCCTGGGCCTTGAGCTGTTCCTGGAAGGCCTTCTGATCTTGCCATTGCGAGCGTTCGGCGGTGGTGCATTGCGGGCCGGCGACGGCCAGGGGGCTGGCGATGACCAGGGACAGCAGAAGAATTTTGCGCATGGAAACACTCTCGTCGAATGAGGGAGATCCCACTGTGCAAAACCAAGCTTAGGGCAACCTTAGTTGGCAACGAACGGTTACATTTTCCCGACACAAGGCACTGCCCGAGCCCCACGGCGGGCGTCATCATGCCGCCGTTCCAGCGTCCGCTGCCCTACCGAGAACCCGCCATGCGCTTGCTCCTTGTCGAAGATGATCGTGCCCTGGGCCAAGGCATTCGCGTGGCCTTGAGCGCCGAGGGCTATACCCTGGACTGGCTGGAGGACGGCCTCAGCGCCCTGCACGCCCTGCGCAGCGAAAACTTCGACCTGTTGCTGCTGGACCTGGGCTTGCCACGCCTGGACGGCCTGGAGCTGTTGCAGCAATTGCGTGCCGAACAGCACGACTTGCCGGTGCTGATTCTCACCGCCCGCGACGGCACCGCCGAGCGCATCGCCGGGCTGGACGCCGGGGCCGACGATTACCTGGTCAAGCCGTTCGACGTCGAGGAATTCAAGGCCCGGGTCCGCGCCCTGCTGCGCCGTAGCCAGGGCCGGGCCCAACCGTTGCTGGAGCACGCCGGGGTCAGCCTCGACCCGGCCACCCAACAAGTCAGCTACCAGGGCCAGGACATTGTGGTCACGCCCATGGAGTACCAGTTGCTGCACCAGTTGATGGCGCGCCCGGGCAAGGTGGTGACCCGCGAACGCCTGTCCCAGGCTTTGTACGGCTGGCAGGACCGGGTCGAAAGCAACACCCTGGAAGTGCTGATCCATAACCTGCGCAAGAAACTCTGCGCCGAGCTGATCCGCACGGTACGCGGCGTCGGCTACGTGGTGGAGCTCAAGCCATGAACTCGGTACGGGCGCGGATTCTGCTGCCGGTGCTGCTCCTGGTGCTGCTGGGGGATGTGCTGATCAGCTGGTTGGTGCTGCGCGACAGCCACCATGAAATCGAAGAGGTGTACGACGCCCAACTGGCGCAGAGCGCGCGCCTGTTGCAAGGCGTATTGCGCCAGCGTGACCCCGGCGAAGCCGACTGGGACAAGCTGTACCAGGCCTTTGACCAGGCCATGAGCCGGGTCGGCGAAGACGGCGTGGCCCATCCCTATGAAACCCGCCTGACCTTCCAGGTGTGGCGCCGCGACGGCCAGTTGCTGGTGCGCTCCGCCGAGGCCCCGACCCTGGCTGCGCCCCCCACCACCCTGGGCTCCCACGACATTGTCGAGAACGGCAACGACTGGTGCGCCTTCCTCCTGGCCGACGAGCAACAGGGGCTACTGATCTGGGTCGGCGAGCGCGACGACATTCGCCAGGACCTGATCCAACGCATCATGCGCCACACCCTGTGGCCGACCCTGATCGGCGTGCCGCTGCTGGCGCTGTTGATCTGGCTGACCATCGGCTGGGGGCTCAAGCCGCTGCGAGCCATGGCCCGGGCGATTCGCGGGCGCAACACCGCGACCTTGCAACCCTTGCAGCTCAAGCCGCTGCCGGTGGACCTGGAGCCCATGCAGACCGCCTTGAACCAGTTGCTGGCACAGATCGACAGCCTGCTAGAGCGAGAGCGGCGCTTTATCGCCGATGCCGCCCATGAACTGCGCACACCCTTGGCGATCCTGCGTATCCACGCGCAAAACGCCCAGAGCGCCGGCACCCCGGAACAGCGCCGGGAAGCCCTGGACTTCCTGGTCAGCGGCGTCGACCGCGCCACGCGCATTGGCAGCCAGTTGCTGACCATGGCGCGCATCGAGCCCCAGCTCAACAACCCCCAGCGCAGCACCGTGTCACTCACCGCCCTGGTGCGCGAAGAGCTGGCGGAGCTGACACCCCTGGCCCTGGAAAAAGACGTCGAGCTGGTGCTGGACGGCGACGAGGCGTGCCTGGTCGACACCGACCCGGTGGCCCTGGCCATTGCCCTGCAAAACCTGGTGACCAACGCCCTGAACTTCTCGCCGCCGGGCAGCGAAGTCTGGGTGCGCATCCGGCCGCAGCCTTCAGGGACGATCCACCTGTGCGTGGAGGATGCCGGGCCCGGTATCAACGAACAGGAGCGCGCGCGGCTGTTCGAGCGCTTCTACAGCCAGGGCAATGCGAATGGCGCCGGGCTGGGCCTGGCCATCGTCGAGATGATCGCTGGCAAGATCGGCAGCCGCCTGGAACTGCACAACCGGGCGCAAGGTGGCCTGTGCGCGCAGTTGTTGTTGCAGGCCAGCACCCGGCCCGTGTTGCATCCGCTACCGGCGCCAGCCTGAAACGTTTCAGGCCTCGGGATCATTGATTGCCGGTGGCGGCGAACCTTTCACCGTCAACCGGCGTCCGAGCTAGGGCATTGATGCTTACTGCTCGCCGCGAGGTTCCCGTTTGAAAGCTGCCATCGTCAAAAAATACCGCCTGATCATCAAGACCCTGGGTTACGTGGGCTGGTCCCTGTTCTGGCTGCTGATCTGGGATGTGGCGGTCACCGTGGATTTCATGCTGTTTCTCAACGCCAAGATCAACCTGCCGCTGATGCCCCTGACCCTGCTGGGTTCGGCGCTGGTGGTGCTGATCAGCTTTCGCAACAGCAGCGCCTACAACCGCTGGTGGGAAGCGCGAACCTTGTGGGGGGCGATGGTCAACAACTCCCGCAGCTTCGCTCGGCAAGTGCTGACCCTGCTGGACGATCCGGGCAGCGAGGTCAACCCGGTGAAATCCACCCTGTTGCGGCGCCATGTGGCCTATGTGAATTGCCTGGCCGCGCACCTCAAGGGCGAGCCTTGCCCGGCCGAGGTCCAGGCGTTCATTCCCGCCGAAGAGTTCGATCGCCACCCCAGCACCAACAACTTTGCCAACGACATCATCAATGGCTCCGCCGCCCTCTTGGCCAAGGAATACAAGGCCGGGCGCCTGGACAGCATTCGTCTGGCGCGGCTGGAATCGACCCTGGTGGAACTGTCCAATAGCCAGGGCGGCATGGAGCGGATCGCCAACACGCCGCTGCCCTACCCTTACGTGTATTTCCCGCGGCTGTTCATCACCTTGTTCTGCCTGATCGTGCCCGTGGGCCTGGTGGAGTCCCTGGGCTGGTTCACACCCCTTGCATCCACCGTGGTGGGCTTTATGCTGCTGGCCATCGAACGCATCGGCACCGACCTGCAAAGCCCGTTTCGCGCCAGCGAACACCAGATCCAGATGGAAACCATCTGCGAAACCATCGAGAAAAACCTGCAGTCGATGCAGCGCGATGCACTGGGTGGCGATCGGATTGGCTAACGCCCGACGCAGGCAGCCGAGGTGCTTATCACGCTTACAGAACAGGAAAATCCATGGCCCTTCCGGAACGGCTGCAACCGCTGAAACCTACCCCGTCGCAGTGGGACGCCATGAGCATCCTGCTGCGCACGCTGGAAGAACAAATCGAGCTCAACCACGAACAGGAAAACGCCGCCATCAGCACGCTGATCGAGCAGTGGAACAGCCTCGTCGGCCGGCCTTTCGAGTTTGATGAGTTTCGCGATTTGCACAGCCATACCAACGCCGAGGACTTTATCCGCTCGACCTTCCATCACGAGCGATACGTCGACGACTTGAGCTTCGAAGAAGCCTGCGCCCTGGCCCGTTTTGTCAGCCACAGCGAGGGCGATGATTCGGATGTCCACTACGCTTTGAAGCTGCTGGAGATCAACTTTGCCAACGCCGAGGCATCGGACCTGATCTTCTGGCCGGACGACTGGTTCAACGACCCCGACCTGTTGGACGTCGAGCTGACGCCCCAGGAAATCGTCGGTTACTTGATGGCAAAGTCCGGGCGACGCTTGGCCGATGCACCGCCGATAACGCTGCGGTATGCCATGCCCTGAGGGGGGTCTTGCGGACGCTATCGCTGGCAAGCCAGCTCCTACGGGGCGGGGTGCTGTGTTTTGCTACCCTGCCGACCATCACACACC
>NZ_JALQCX010000021.1:0-89417 GCF_023241665.1 Pseudomonas morbosilactucae
TGATTTCCATGGCCACGTAACCGCCCATGGACAGGGCCGCCAGGGCGAACAGCGGCGGCGCCGCGTCCAGAGTGCGCCGGGCCATGGCGACGATGCTGGTATCCAGGCTCAGGTCGGCGATGCAGACAACCCGGTCGGGTTCCAGGGCCGCCGTCTGTGCGGCGAACAAGCGCTGATCGCAGAGCAATCCGGGGATCAGCAGCAAGGGTGTTGGGTGGACAGGCAACGCGAGCCTCCGTGAAACGCTCAGGTGGAAAGGGTCGAGATCAGAGCAGGTGTCCGGCCCAGATATGGCGAGTCACCAGGTCGGCGGCGATTTCTATAAAGGCGTCGCCGACAAACTTGGCAGCCGGGCTGACCCGCCGATCCGCGGGAAATACCTGGACCAACTTGCGCATGGGCACCGGGTCAACCAGCGGCGCCGCGCACAAGACACCCGACTCGACCTGGCTGTAGATCGACGCCAGCGGCAACGCGGTCAAGCCAAAATCGTTGCGCACCAGGTCGATCATGGCCCCGAAGGAATCCGCTTCAACGCTGGTCTTGAGCTTGATCCCGACGTCACGGGCACATTGGTCGAGGATCACCCGCAAGCCATGGCGCGCGCTGGGCAGTACCAGAGGTTGCTCAGCCAGGGTGGCGAAGCTCACCGGCGTGTCCATGCGCAACCCGGCGCTGGCGGGGCCCACCAGCAGCAGGTTCTCCATCATCACCGGAACGATTCGCAGGGTGTGCAAGGGCTGGGGGTCGTAGGAAATGGCCAGTTCCAACTCGCCGCGCTGCACCCAGTCCAGCAGGTAACCGCTGAATGCCGAAGAGAAGCGCACGGCCAGGTTCGGGTGGGCATCGCGGATCTTGCGCACCAGGGGCACGGTGACGATTTCCGCCACCGTCGGCGTGGTGCCAATGACCACGGTGCCGCGAAACGCTGAGCGCCCGCCCACCACCGAACTGCGGATCGACTCCATCTCTTCCATGATGCGCGTGGCATGGGCCAGGACTTCGCGGCCCACCTCGGTGATCACCATGCCCCGGCCATGACGCTCGAACAGATAGGCGCCCAGCTCTTTTTCCAGCAAGCGGATTTGTCGACTGAGGGCCGGTTGGGCGATATGCAAACGGTCCGAGGCCTTGCTGAGGCTGCCCAGCTCGGCCACATGAATCAGGGTTTTGAGTTGAACGACATCCATTACCAGGCCAGTCAGAATCGTGCGCGGCGCGAGATGCGTCGACAGTGGCGTGAGTGTAATCCGATTTGCCCGCCGGTGAGTGCCGGCAGAACCGCGTAAACCGCGGCTCCGGGAGCCTGCAAGCGGCTGTACCGCCCTGTGGGTCGGGGCTGCGGGGCCAGCTATAAAATTTAGGTATATCAGTTAGGCCAGGCCGACGGCTTATGCCCTCCAGGACTCTGGGGTAGCGTGCAACCACCGTCGGCGCCCAGAGCGCACGACTCACTACAACAATAAGATACGAGGGCCTGCACCATGGGTTACATCCCTGCGTTTCACCCCACTGCCTACCGTTACCCGCCAGGCCATCAAGGCTGCCCGAGCCATCCCCCTTCGGCCTGCCGCGTTCATCCACCGGCCCTCTGCGCCGCGGATTAATCAGCCCCCAGCCGGCTGACGCTGTCGCGTCCAGCCCGTCAACCCAGCGAGCCCACCACGTCGGAAACGCCTCAGCGTGTTCCTCGTTTCGTCTCGCCTAGAACACAGGGTGAACCCCATGTCTGCATCCCCCACCAACCACAGTGTCGTGCCTGATCCAGCGAGCCCGCCGAACCGGGTCAAAGCCATCATGGGGGCCTGCTCGGGCAACCTGGTGGAGTGGTACGACTTTTTTATCTACGCCTACACCGCCATCTATTTTGCCGCCGCGTTTTTCCCCAAGGGCGACACCACCAGCCAACTCCTGGCCACTGCCGGGGTGTTCGCCGTGGGCTTTTTCATGCGGCCCCTGGGCGGCTGGATTTTTGGCTGGATCGCCGACACTCGCGGTCGCAAGGTGTCGATGATCATCTCGGTGTTCATGATGTGCGCCGGCTCCCTGCTGATCGCGGTGATGCCGACCTACGAAAGCATCGGCGTCGCGGCGCCGGTGATGCTGGTGATCGCGCGCTTGATCCAGGGGCTGTCGGTGGGTGCCGAGTACGGCACCGGCGCGACCTACATCAGTGAAATCGCCACCCCCGGCCGGCGCTGTTTCTATGGTTCCTTCCAGTACTTCACGATCATCGCCGGGCAACTCCTGGCCCTGATGACCGTGGTCATCCTCCAGCAAACCCTGAGTGCCGAGGCGCTGCGCGAATGGGGCTGGAGAATTCCGTTCTTCATCGGCGCCCTGAGTTCGGTGGTGGTGGTCTACCTGCGTCGGTCGATGCATGAAACCGCGTCGAAAAAAGACATGCAGCGCAAAGACGCCGGCTCGCTGCGGGGCCTGTTCAAACACAAGCGCGCGGTGGCCCTGGTCCTGGCTTTCACCATTGGCGGTTCGCTGTACTTCTATACCTTCACCACCTACATGCAGAAATTCCTGGTGATCTCCGCCGGCTTCTCCCCGGAGACCGTCAGCTTCATCATGACCGCAGCCCTGGTGGGCTTTATGTTCTGCCAACCGCTGTTCGGCCTGCTGGCCGATCGCATCGGCATCAAGACCCACATGCTGTTGTTCTCCGGGCTGGCCCTGCTGCTGGCAGTCCCGCTGCTCTACGCCCTGCAGTCGGTCAATAACCCGTTCGTGGCGTTTCTGCTGGTGTTCGGCGGGCTGGTCATTGCCTCGCTGTACACGCCCATTGCCGGGATCGTCAAAGCCGAACTGTTTCCCCCGGCGGTGCGTGCCCTGGGTGTGGGGTTCCCTTACGCGGTGGGCAACGCCGCCTTTGGCGGCACGGCGGAATACGTCGCCCTGTCCCTGCGTGCCCAGGGCATCGAGGAATATTTTTTCTTCTACGTCGCGGCAGTGGTGAGCGTGACCTTTATCGCCTCGATGCTGATGCCCAACCTGTCGCGCCACGGCTACATCAGCGGCTCGGGCGAAGTCGAGCAGCGCACTGGCTTCAAGGGCAGCGCCCGACCGCAGGCCGCCAGCGTCTGAAGCCGCAACGCTGAACACTGCCCCACGGCAAAGGGCCCCTGATTCAGGGGCCCTTTTTTACGGCTTGCGCAGGGCGCCTTATTGCACCGGAGCGCGCCCCTGGAAGTCAGCGATCTGCTGCCACATCGCAGTCGGATTGGAGTACATGGGGAAGTGCCCGCACGCAGCAATCGGCGCCAGTTGCACACCCTGGGCCTGGATGTGGGCCAGGTAGGACAACGAGGCGTTCTGCTCGCCATACATAAACAGCCGCGGGCATGGCAGACCGAGGAATTTATCCATCAGCGCGCCGTGGTCGGACAGCTCGACCATGGACTGGAAAATCCCCCGCACCGCGCCGGCCCGGACCTTGTGCCGCAGACTCGCGGCGTACAGCGCACTGGCATAGGCCGGCGCCTGCCGGGTGCGTTCGATAAAGGCGCTGAAGAATGCTTCGGGGTCTTGCGCGGGGTACTCGACGATCTGCCGGCTGAGGAAGCAGTCTTCCGGGGCGATGTTGCCCTCGATGTCGACAAAGCTCAGCACCCGCTCGGGGCAATGATGGGCCAGTAACAGAGCGGTCAGCCCGCCCATGGAATGACCCACCAGATGAAAACGCTGGATGCCGAAGTGCTCCAGTGCCTGCAAGGCGGTCTGCAGCAGCAACGGGATGTCGATCCGCTCCAGGTCGCTGCAGTGGCTGGCACCGCAACCCGGTGCGTCATAGGCCAGCACCGGATGCCCGTCGAAGGCGCTGTGCAGGGCTATGTCGGCGTAGTCTTCCTTGGTCGAGCCGAAACCATGGAGGAACAGAATCGGCGCCAGGGAGCCGTCGCGGTACAGGGTGTCGAGTTGCAATCGGACCCCGTCCACCAGCAGCGGCAGTGGGTATTGAGTGAAGCGAGCGGATAAAGGCACGGCGAGGGCTCCTGGCACAAAAGGCGTGGCACCGGGCGGGTGAGCCGGCGAACGGGCGCATAATCTCCCCGCCCTGCGGCCCGCTGTAAATAACGGATTGGCGAAGGTTTCCATAGCTCAAACCTATGGTCCGCCCCGGGTCGATGCCACCTCAGGTGCGCTCGCGAAACCCTGCCACCACTTCCGCCACCAACGGATTGGCACGCGCGGCGTTCCACGCCAGGGCCGTGGTGACCACATTCAACGGTTGGCTCAAGGGCCGCAGCACCACGTTATCCGGCGCCAGCTTTTTCAGCGCTGCCGGCACCAGGGCGATGCCTTGGCCACAGCTGACAAAGGCGATCTGCGAAGCCACCGAGCGCACTTCGTGCAGCACCCGTGGCGAGAAGCCGCTGGCCCGGCAGGTGGCGATCAGATTATCGAAATACACCGGGCTGACCTTGCGCGAGAACATCACCAGGGGCTCGCTGGCCAGACTCGACAGGCTGATGCGTTTGCGCGAGGCCAGCGGGTGGTCACTGGGCAAGGCCACCATCAGCCGGTCCTCGGTCAGCGCCAGGGATTGGATCGACGCGCCCAGATCACCGTCCAGCCGAGCGAACGCCAGGTCGATGTCCCCCGCTTCCAGGGCCGGAACCGCTTCGACGCTGTCGATCTCGCGCACCGACACCGTCAACTGCGGATGGGCCAGCTTGAGCCGCTCGATCAGCCCCGGCAGCAGGTCGAACATGGCGCTGGAGATCGCGCCGATGGTCAACAGGCCCGACTGCCCGGCCACCGCCTCCTCCACCGCCAGCTCCAGGCGCTGCAACTGCTCGGCGAAATTGCGCACCGCCGGCAGGATAGCCGCGCCCACCGGGGTCAGTTGGGCGCCGCGCCGCGAGCGCTCGAACAGCTTGACCTTGAGTGCCTGCTCCAGCACCTGGATCTGCTCACTGAGGGGCGGCTGGGACATGCCCAGGCGCTTGGCGGCCCGACCGAAGTTCTGCTCTTCGGCAACGGCAAGGAACAACCAGAGGTGGCGAATCAAGCGGAAATTGATCATGGCAGATCCATAGGTTAATCGTATGTAAGGCTTATGCGATTCGTAATATACCTATCAAACCTGCTCGCTGAAACTGGGCGCCTCCATCCCCTGAGGCTTGCCCCCATGACCCATGAGAGTCTGCTTGAACGCCTGGCAGCACTGGACACCAACACGGTCTCCGATGCCCTCGATTTCCTCGGCCTGCCCGGCGCCACCGTGGGCCTGCGCCCACTGTGGGATTGCCCGAAGATCGTCGGCCGCGCCAGCACGGTGCTGCTGGCAGCCAAGTCCGACCGCCAGCCTACCGTGCACCTGATTACCCCGGTGGTCGAACAGATCGCCAGTGACGATCGGCTGCTGGTCATCGCCGGCGGCCTGCCGGGCATTTCCTGCTGGGGCGACATCCTGGCCAACGCCGCCCTTGGCAAGGGCGTGCGCGGCACGGTGATCGACGGCTACAGCCGCGACATCGAAGGCAGCGAGTCCATCGGCTACCCGGTGTACGGGCGTGGCGTAACCATGATCAGTGCACGCAATCGGCTGGTGCAGATCGCTGCCGCCGTGCCGATCCAGGTGGCCGGGGTCGAGGTCAGCCAGGACGACTATGTGATCGCCGACCGTTGCGGCACGGTGTTTGTGGCCCAGGCCGAGATCGCCAAGGTCCTCGACCTCGGCGAGCGCATCGCCCGGCGCCAGGAAGGCATGGTCGAGGCCGTGCGCAGCGGGCGCTCGGTGGCCGAGGTGATGCATGACACCCAGTTCGAAGCCATCCACGTGGAGCACGCCCGATGAACCTTGAAGACCAGGCCCTGGTGGCCCTGTTTGCCGGCCTCGATACCCCCGGCGTGTCCGACGCCCTGGACAAGCTCGGCCTGCCCGGGCAATGCCTGGGCCTGGCGCCCCTGGACAACTACCGCGAGGTGGTGGTCGGTCCGGCGTTCACCGTGCAGTACGTCAGCGCCAGCGTGCCACCCGGCACCGTGGGCGACTTTATCGACGACGTGGCCCCCGGTGATGTGGTGGTGATCGACAACGGCGGCCGTACCGACTGCACCGTCTGGGGCGACATCATGACCCAATACGCCGGCAGCCGGCAGATCGCCGCGACGGTGATCGACGGCGTATGCCGCGACGTCAGCAAGGCCCTGGGCGATGGCTACCCACTGTTCAGCAAGGGTCGTTTCATGCGCACCGGCAAGGACCGGGTGCAGGTACAGGCACTCAACCAGCCGGTGTCCATCGGCGCGGTCCGGGTCTGTGCCCGGGACATCGTGGTCGCCGACGCCAACGGCGTGGTGGTGGTGCCCCGCCAGCGTGCCGCTGAAGTGGCGGCCGCCGCCCGGCAGATCGAGACCATCGAAGCCGATATTCGCGCCCTGATCGCCCAGGGCAAAACCCTCAAGGAAGCCCGGGCTGCCCTGGGTTACCACAACCTGCAAAGGAAAGTCTGATGACCCCGCTGCCGCTTCCCCTGGATTTCCACGCACGGGCCAAAGTCCTGGGCAGTTCGACCCTGTATGAAGCCTCCCACCTGCCTTGTGCAGTCGATAGCGCGATCCGCCCAGTCTGGGACGGAGCCTTTATCGCCGCGCCGATCTACCCCCTGGAGTGCTCTCCCGGCGATAACCTGGCCCTGCACCTGGCTCTGGAACGCGCGCCCCGAGGCAGCGTGCTGGTGGTGGGCACCGGCAATTTTATCGCCGGTTACTGGGGTGAGGTGCTGACCGTGGCCGCCGAAGCCGCGGGCGTGGTGGGCCTGGTGATCGACGGTGGCGTGCGGGATATCGCCGCCCTGAAAAAACGCCAGTTCCCGGTGTTCGCCCGAGGCGTCTCGGTCAAAGGCACCCTCAAGGCCAGCGCGCCGTCGGTGGGGCAAGCCTTCAACTTCAACGGCGTGCCGGTAGCCCCCGGCGACCTGCTGGTGGCGGATGACGACGGCGTCATCGTGATCCCCAAGGCTGATGCCGCCCGCACCCTGGCCGAAGGCGAAGCCCGGGCGCACAAGGAAGCCCAGATGATGCAGGCCCTCAGCGAAGGCCGCTCGACCCTGGAACTGATGAACCTGACCGACTGGAGAACCCGGGCATGAGCGCCGACCTGCAACGCCTCAACCAGCGCCTGGCCGACGCCCGGCCCTCGGCCACCTACCGCATCATGGACCGGGTAGCCGAGCGCCGGGCCCAGGGCGCCGAGATCATTTCGCTGTGCGCCGGCGAGCCGGATTTCGATACCCCGCGGCATGTCCGCGAGGCCGCGATCAATGCGATCGAACAGGGCCACACGCGCTACACCCAGGTGGCCGGGGTACGTGCCCTGCGCGAAGCGGTGGCCGCCAAGTTCCGCCGCGAAAACGGCCTCGACGTCAGTTGGCAGGACACCCTGGTGTGCAACGGCGGCAAGCAGGTGATCTACAACGCCCTGGCCGCGACCCTCAACGAGGGCGACCAGGTCATCGTGCCGGCGCCGTACTGGGTCAGCTACCCGGAGATGGTGCAACTGTGCGGCGCTCAAACCCGGGTCGTGACCTGTGAGGCCAAGGACGGCTTCAAGCTGACGCCTGACGCGCTGGCCGCCGCGATCACCGCGCAGACTCGCTGGCTGATCCTCAATTCGCCGTCCAATCCCACCGGCGCGGTGTACAGCCGCGACGAGCTGCAGGCCCTGGCCGAGGTGCTGCTGGCCCATCCCCAGGTGCTGATCCTGGCGGACGACATCTACGAACATCTGATCTTCGACGACCAGCCGTTCCACACCCTGGCCCAGGTCGAGCCACGCCTGGCCCCACGCACCCTGACCATGAACGGCGTGTCCAAGGCCTATGCCATGACCGGCTGGCGCATCGGTTTTGCCACCGGGCCGCGTTGGCTGCTGGACGCCATGGAAAAGCTCCAGGGGCAACAGACTTCCGGCGCCTGCTCGATTTCCCAGCAGGCCGCCCTCGCCGCCCTCGAAGGTCCCAGGGACTTCATCCAGGACAGCCGCGACGTGTTCCAGAGACGGCGGGACCTGATGGTGGCGCTGCTCAACGACACCCCGGGGCTGGAGTGCCGGGTCCCGGCCGGGGCGTTCTACGCCTTCGCCAGTTGCGCCGGGGTCATCGGCCGCACCTCGCCGGCCGGTCGGGTGTTGCACAGCGACGAAGACTTCGCCCATGCCCTGCTCGATGAAGCGAATGTCGCCGTGGTGCATGGCAGTGCCTTTGGCCTGGGGCCCTACATCCGCATCGCCTATGCCCTGGATGATGCGTCGTTGCGCAAGGCCTGCGAGGCCATTCGCCGCTTCTGTACTGACCTGGCCTGACAGGCAGGCGCCTAGTACAAGGCCATCCCTCCGCCAGATCAGTGCACGCCAGGGAAGGCGTGCACCCCTCGTTTCCTGCCTGGCGACCGTCATTGCTCCCAGCCATACCCCCCCGTTATCGCCACGGCCAGAAGCCTCGCCGGTTCACCGCCGGGCTATACAAAATGGGCATATCTCAAAGACAAAAACGGTAGTCGTCGTGCGCGCCCCGCCCTCCCAGAATGGCTGAAAACACAAAAGCAGCACGGCTTGGGAGATTGGCATGTCAACAGCAGCTGAACACAGCATGGGCATCGATTGGCAGGAGGATGTGTTCCACGTCCTCAAATCCGCCGGGGTCAAACACCTGGTGTTCGTGCCTGACGCGGGGCACTCGGCGGCAATTCGCATGGCCTACGAAGACCCGGACATCAAGGCAGTGGTCCTGACCACTGAAGAAGAAGGCATCGGCTACCTGGCCGGTGCCTGGCTGGGCGGCGAACGCGGCGCCCTGCTGATGCAGTCCAGCGGCGTCGGCAACTGCATCAACACCCTGGCACTGCAAGTCTGCGCCGGCTTCCCGCTGCTGATGGTGGTGACCATGCGCGGCGACTGGGCCGAGTTCAACGCCTGGCAAAACCCCATGGGCCAAGTTACCGAAGCCTCGCTGAACCTGATGAAGGTCATGACCTGGCGCGCCGATGACCCGAAAGACGTCGCCCCGCTGCTGCACGGTGCCGCCACCATGGCATTCAACGGTGATTCCTCCTGCGCCCTGTTGCTGGGCCAGCGTCTGATTGGAGAAAAGAAATGGGTCAAGTAAGCGCTCACCACACCCTCTGCCGCCGTGAAGTGGTCAAGGCCCTGCTGGCCGACCGCAAAGACCTGCTGGTGGTGACCGGCCTGGGCTCGGCTTCCTACGACGTGATGGCCGCCGGCGATCACGACGGCAACTACTACCTGTGGGCCGCCATGGGCAGCGCGATCACCGTGGGCCTGGGCCTGGCCAATGCCCAGCCGGACAAGAGCGTGGTGGTGATCACCGGCGACGGTGAATTGCTCATGGGCTTCGGCGCCCTGGCCACGGTGGCCCTGCAAAAACCGGCGAACCTGACCATCGCCGTGCTCGACAACGGCCACTTCGGTGAAACCGGCATGCAAGTCAGCCACGCCGGTTTCGGCATCAGCCTGGATCAGGTGGCCAACACGTGCGGTTTCAGCTGGACTGCGGAAATCCGCGACATGCAGGGTGTGCATGAGCTGCGTGAGCGTTTTGCCGGTCGTGCCGGGGTCAAGCTGGCGACGATCAAGATCAAGGCGGAAAACCCGCCACGGGTCCTGCCTCCGCGTGACGGTCACTACATCAAGAACCGCTTCCGCGCGGCCCTGGGTTTCGCCCCGATCTGATTGCCCCGCTGCCCCCTGCCCACCCGGGGTGATTGACCCCGGGTGGCTCGTTGAGGAAAACAATAATGACTGATCGCAACGCAGAAGAACTCAATGCCATCCGCGAGGGCGTGCGTGCCCTGTGCGCCGAATTCGACGCAGCCTACTGGCGCCGGATCGACGAAGAAAAGGGCTTTCCCGAGGCCTTCGTCAAGGCCCTGACCGACGCTGGCTGGTTGTCGGCGATGATCCCCGAAGAGTACGGCGGCTCCGGCCTGGGCCTGGCCGAAGCCTCGGTGATCCTTGAGGAAGTGAACCGCTGCGGCGGCAACTCCGGCACCGTGCACGGGCAGATGTACAACATGTTCACGCTGCTGCGCCACGGCAGTGCGGCGCAGAAAAGCTACTACCTGCCCAAACTCGCCAGCGGCGAACTGCGCCTGCAATCGATGGGGGTCACCGAACCCACCACAGGCACCGACACCACCAAAATCAAGACCACCGCGGTCAAGCGCGGCGACAAGTACGTGATCAACGGGCAGAAGGTGTGGATCTCACGGGTCCAGCATTCCGACCTGATGATCCTCCTGGCCCGCACCACGCCCCTGGCCGAAGTCAGCAAAAAATCCGAAGGCATGTCGATCTTCCTGGTCGACCTGCGCGAGGCCATCGGCAACGGCCTGACCGTGCAGCCCATCGCCAACATGGTCAACCACGAGACCAACGAGCTGTTCTTCGACAACCTGGAGATCCCCGCCAACAGCCTGATCGGCGAAGAAGGCAAAGGCTTCCGGTACATCCTCGACGGCCTGAATGCCGAGCGCACCCTGATTGCCGCCGAATGCATCGGCGACGGCCGCTGGTTTATCGAAAAAGCCAGCGCCTATGCCCGCGACCGCGTGGTGTTTGGCCGGCCGATCGGGCAGAACCAGGGTGTGCAATTCCCCATCGCCGAAGCCCATATCGAAATCGAGGCCGCCGACCTGATGCGCTGGCGTGCCTGCGAGGAATACGACAGCGGGCAGAACGCCGGTGCCAGCGCCAACATGGCCAAGTACCTGGCGGCCAAGGCGTCCTGGGAGGCGGCCAACGCCTGCCTGCAGACCCACGGCGGTTTTGGCTTTGCCTGCGAATACGACGTCGAGCGCAAGTTCCGCGAGACCCGGCTGTACCAGGTGGCGCCGATCTCCACCAACCTGATTTTGTCCTACGTGGCCGAGCACCTGCTGGAGTTGCCCCGCTCCTTCTGAGCCCGTCGTCCACCGCGCCGGCACTGGTCGGCGCTGCTGCGCACAGCCTGACAAGAGAGATAAAACATGAGCCAGCCCTCCCCTGTACGCCCCCTCGACGGCATCACCGTGGTCAGCCTGGAACACGCCATTGCCGCACCCTTCTGCACCCGCCAACTGGCCGACCTGGGCGCCCGGGTCATCAAGGTCGAGCGCCCCGGCAGCGGCGATTTCGCCCGTGGCTACGACCAGCGCGTCAACGGCCTGGCCTCGCATTTTGTGTGGACCAATCGCTCGAAAGAAAGCCTGACCCTGGACCTCAAGCAGACCGCCGCCACCGAGGTGCTCGACCGCCTGCTGGCCGACGCCGATGTGCTGGTGCAGAACCTGGCCCCCGGTGCAGCGGCACGCATGGGCTTGTCGTTCGAGGCCCTGCACGCGCGCTTTCCACGGCTGATTGTGTGTGACATTTCCGGCTACGGCGCCGGCGGGCCCTACGAGAAGAAAAAGGCCTACGACCTGCTGATCCAGAGCGAGGGCGGCTTTCTATCGGTGACCGGCGGACCCGGCGTCGAAGACCTGGCCAAGGCCGGTTGCTCGATCGCCGACATCGCCGCCGGCATGTACGCCTACACCGGCATTCTTTCCGCCCTGCTGTTGCGTGGGCGCACCGGGGTGGGCAGCCACCTCGACGTGTCGATGCTCGAAGCCCTGGTGGAGTGGATGAACTACCCGCTGTACTACGCCTACCAAGGGGCACCGCCGCCGCCCCGGGCCGGCGCGGCCCACGCCACCATTTACCCCTACGGCCCCTTCCCCATCGGCGACGGCAGCACGGTGATGCTGGGCTTGCAGAACGAGCGGGAGTGGCAGCTGTTCTGCGAAAAAGTCCTGCTGCAACCGACGTTGGCCCAAGACCCGCGCTTCGCCGCCAACTTCAAGCGGGTGGAAAACCGCAACGCCCTGCGCGAGCTGATCGTGGCGGCCTTTTCCACACTGGACTTCGACGGGGTCATGCAGCGCCTGGATCAGGCGCAGATCGCCAACGCCCGGGTCAATGACATGCAAGGCGTCTGGGACCACCCACAGTTGCAGGCCCGCGAGCGCTGGCGCCAGGTCGCGACCAGCGCCGGCCCGGTGCCAAGCCTGCTGCCACCGGCCAGCAACAGCGCCTTCCAGCCACGCATGGACGCCGTGCCAGGCCTGGGCCAGCACACCGAGCAGGTCCTGCATGAGCTGGGCCTGTCCGCCGACAGCATCCGGCAAATGCGCGCCAGCGGAGCGATCTAGCCGCCCCGGCCAACAGGCAACCCGCCTGCAACGATTAAAGATTGTCGAGAGAACACTGCCCCATGAAGACCCTGGTAGCTGTGAAACGCGTGGTCGATTACAACGTGAAAGTTCGCGTCAAGGCGGACAATTCCGGCGTCGACCTCGCTAACGTCAAGATGTCGATGAACCCGTTCTGTGAGATCGCCGTGGAAGAGGCCGTACGCCTCAAAGAGCTGGGGATCACCACCGAAATTGTCGTGGTGTCCATCGGTCCTGCAGCGGCTCAAGAACAACTGCGGACCGCCCTGGCCCTGGGTGCCGATCGCGCCGTCCTGGTCGAATCCGCCGATGAATTGAACGCCCTGGCCGTGGCCAAGCTGCTCAAGGCCGTGGTCGACAAGGAACAGCCGCAGTTGGTGATCCTCGGTAAACAAGCCATCGACAGCGACAACAACCAGACCGGCCAGATGCTGGCTGCCCTGACCGGTTACGGCCAGGGCACCTTTGCTTCGAACGTCGAAGTGAGTGGCGGCCAGGTTGCCGTGACCCGTGAAATCGACGGCGGCGCGCAGACGGTTTCCCTGAAACTGCCCGCAATCGTGACCACCGACCTGCGTTTGAACGAGCCGCGTTATGCGTCCCTGCCGAACATCATGAAAGCCAAGAAGAAGCCGCTTGAAGTGCTGACTCCGGATGCGTTGGGCGTTTCCACCGCCTCCACCCACAAGACCGTGAACGTCGAAGCGCCGGCTGCCCGCAGCGCAGGCATCAAGGTCAACTCGGTGGCTGAACTGGTCGAGAAACTGAAAAACCAAGCGAAGGTGCTTTGAATTGAAGAGCGTGATCATGACTGTCTTGGTAATCGCTGAACACGACAACAAAGTGCTGGCCCCAGCCACCCTGAACACCGTGGCCGCTGCCGCTAAAATCGGTGGTGACATCCACGTTCTGGTGGCTGGCCACAACATCGGCGCCGTGGCTGAAGCCGCAGCAAACATCCCTGGCGTGAGCAAAGTACTGGTTGCCGATAACGCCGCCTACGCTCACCAACTGCCGGAAAACGTCGCCCCTCTGATAGCGGCTCTGGGTTGCAAGGCGGGGGGCGCTGGCTACAGCCACATCCTGGCTGCCGCTACCTCCAACGGTAAAAACATCCTGCCGCGCGTTGCTGCGCAGCTGGACGTTGACCAGATCTCCGAGATCATCTCGGTGCAAAGCGCTGACACCTTCAAGCGCCCGATCTACGCCGGTAACGCCATCGCCACCGTGCAATCCTCGGCGGCGGTGAAGGTCATCACGGTACGCGCCACCGGTTTCGATCCGGTGGCGGCTGAAGGTGGTTCAGCTGCGATTGAAGCCGTTGCAGCTGTCCACAACCCAGGTACGTCGTCCTTCGTTGGTGAAGAGCTGGCCACCTCCGACCGCCCAGAACTGACTGCGGCCAGGATCGTCGTTTCCGGCGGCCGCGGTCTACAGAACGGCGACAACTTCAAGCACCTGTACGCCCTGGCTGACAAGCTGGGCGCGGCAGTCGGCGCTTCCCGCGCGGCGGTCGACGCAGGCTTTGTGCCCAACGATATGCAAGTCGGCCAGACCGGCAAGATCGTCGCGCCACAGCTGTACATCGCCGTCGGCATTTCCGGGGCGATCCAGCATTTGGCCGGGATGAAGGACTCCAAGGTGATCGTGGCGATCAACAAGGACGAAGAAGCGCCGATCTTCCAGGTGGCCGATTACGGCCTGGTGGCGGATTTGTTTGATGCGGTGCCGGAACTGACCGCACAGATCTGATCCCCCCTCGATTAGGAGTGTTGATGATGAGCAATGTCGATTTTTCTGCCTGGATTGGCCGCCGCCAGGAAAGCCAGGACCGCATCAGTTTCAACCTGGTCAAGCGCATCGCCGCCACCCTGGGCGAGGTGGCCCCGCAACCGGGCGACGCCTTGCCGCTGTTGTGGCACTGGGCATTTTTCCAGGAGCCGGTCGCCGCCCGGGAGTTGGGCCGCGACGGCCACCCGGCCCTCGGTGGGTTCCTGCCCCCGGCGGACAACCGCAACCGCATGTGGGCCGGCAGCCGCCTGGCGTTCTACCAGCCGCTGCGGGTCGAAGCCGAGGTGGCCTGCGTATCGACCATTATCAAGGTCGAGGAAAAACACGGACGCACCGGCGCCTTGCTGTTTGTCACCCTGCGCCATGAGTACTTCCAGGACGGCCAGTTGGCACTGCAGGACGAGCAAGACATCGTCTACCGCGAGCCCTCCCCGCCCAAGCTCGGCGGCACCGAGGCGCTGCCGCCCGGCCAATGGCGCGAAGCCGTGGAGCCCGACGCGACCTTGCTGTTTCGCTACTCGGCGGTGACCTTCAACGGCCATCGCATTCACTACGACTGGCCCTATGTGACCGAAGTCGAGGGCTACCCGGGCCTGGTGGTCCACGGCCCCTTGATCGCCACCCTGAACCTGCGCGCCTTCACCCGCGCGCACCCGACGGCACAGGTGCGGCGCTTCAGTTTCCGGGGCTTGCGCCCGTTGATTTCACCCCAGCCATTCGAGGTCGGTGGGCGGCTTATGGAGCCCGGCAAGGCCCAGGTCTGGGCCGGGAACCAGGACGGCAGCGCACAGCTCGGCGAGATCGAATACAGCCTAGGAGCCTCGGCATGAACCTCACCCTTGTGCGCTCGGCCCTGTTTGTCCCGGCCACCCGCCCGGAACGCATCCCCAAGGCCCTCGCCAGCGGCGCCGACCGGGTGATCGTCGACCTGGAAGATGCGGTACAGGAAACCCTCAAGGAGCAAGCCCGCGATAACCTCGATCGCTACTTGAGCGGACACCCCGAAGCCCGGCTGCTGGTGCGGGTCAACAGCCCGGGGCACTGGGCTCACCACGACGACCTGGCGCTGTGCCGACGCCACGCCGGGGTCAGCGGCATCCTGCTGCCCAAGGCCGAAAGCCCGGCCCAGGTGCACGCCGCGTGGCTGACCGGCAAAGCAGTCTGGCCCATCATCGAAAGTGCCAAGGGCCTGGCGGCGCTGCAGGCGATTGCCGACGCCGAGGGGGTGGAACGTTTGTCGTTCGGCAGCCTCGACCTGGGCCTGGACCTGAACCTGAGCAGCGGCAGCCGGGCCGCCGAGGCGTTTCTCAGCCATGCCCGCTACGCCGTGCTGCTGGCAACCCGCGTGGCCAACCTGGCCCCGGCGCTGGACGGTGTATTCCCGTACATCGACGACCACCGCGGCCTGCTCGGTGCCGTGCAGTTCGCCCGGGACATGGGGTTTGGCGGCGCGCTGTGCATCCATCCGAGCCAGGTGCCGATCATCCATCAGGCACTGCAACCGAGCGCCGAAGAACTGCAGTGGGCGCGACGCATCATCGAGGCTGCCGCCTCAGGCGAAGGGGTCTTTGTCCTGGACGGGCAGATGGTCGACGCCCCGGTGATTGCCCGGGCCCAGGGCATTGTCCAGCGCGGCCGCTAACCCGGCTTGAGGTTGACACCCTGGGCGTTGTTGCGGGGCGTTTCGACGCCCCGTTTTATTACCTGCCTCACGGCCCCGCCTCCGGCACCACCCCGCGTTCTTCCAGCAGGCGCACAAACATGGTCAGGCTTTGCGATACGGTGCCGCGGCGCCAGACCAGCCAGGTGCGCAGGTAGCGGAAATCTTCCGACAGCGGCCAGACGCTGACGGTGCTGCAGCCAGGCATGCTGTCGAGCATGCTGCGGGGCATCAGGGCCAGGCCGGCGCCAGCACTGACGCAGGCGAGCATGCCGTGGTAGGACTCCATCTCGAAGATTTTCCCCGGCACCGAGGCGTCTTTGGTGAACCAGCGTTCAAAGTGATGGCGGTAGGAGCAGTTGGCGCGAAAGGCGTAGATGTTCTCGCCATTGACCTCCCGGGCCCGATGGATCGGCGCGTGATGCAGGGGCGCGATCAGGACCATCTCCTCTTCAAACGCCGGCACGCCTTCCAGGGCCGGGTGCAACACCGGACCGTCGACAAAGGCGGCGGCCAGGCGGCCGGCCAGCACACCGTCGATCATGGTGCCGGAGGGCCCGGTGGTCAGGTCCAGTTCGACCTTGGCGTAGCGCTGGTTATAGGCCGCCAGCAACCCGGGAATGCGCACTGCCGCCGTGCTTTCCAGGGAGCCCAGGGAAAATGGCCCCTGGGGCTCTTCGCCGGCCACCGTGGCGCGGGCCTCCTGCACCAGGTCGAGGATGCGCCGGGCGTAGTCGAGAAAGCTCCAGCCGGCGGGCGACAGGCGCAAGCGGCTTTTCTCGCGGATAAACAGGTCCACGCCGAGGTCCTGTTCCAGTTGCTTGATGCGCGTGGTCAGGTTCGAAGGCACCCGATGAATCTGCGCGGCGGCGGCGCTGATGCTGCCGTGCTCGGCCACGGCCTTGAATATTTCCAACTGGACCAGATCCACTTCATTCTCCAAACGTGAACGACTGACTCAGTATTATTCAGTTTTCAGAAAATAAACATCCCCGTAACCTGCATCCATTCCCCCACCCAGCAGGACGGTGCCATGACTCAGGTTTCCAGCGTCACCCACGCCATCTCTATCAACCCGGCCACGGGCGAGCAGATCGGCCAATACGCCTTTGAATCCGCCTCGGCCCTGGACGCCGCCCTGACCCGCGCGGCCAGTGGCTTTGCCACCTGGCGCAACACCCCAGTGGCACAACGGGCCGCCGCCCTGATTGCCCTGGCCCGTGAGCTGCGCAACGACGCGCAACAACTGGCGACCATGATCACCCAGGAAATGGGCAAGCCGATTGCCCAGGCCCGTGGCGAAGTCGAGAAATGCGCCCAGCTCTGCGAGTGGTACGCGGCCCAGGGCCCCGGCATGCTCAGCGCCGAACCGACCCTGGTGGAAGGCGGCAAGGCCCGCATCGAATACCGCCCATTGGGGCCGATCCTGGCGGTGATGCCGTGGAACTTCCCGATCTGGCAAGTGCTGCGCGGCGCGGTGCCGGCCTTGATCGCTGGCAACACCTACGTGCTCAAGCACGCGCCGAATGTCATGGGCTGTGCCTACCTGCTGCGCGACGCTTTCCAGCGCGCCGGTTTTGTCGAAGGTGTGTTCGAACTGATCAACGTCACCCCGGACGGCGTGTCCAGCGCCATCACCGACCGTCGGATTGCCGCCGTAACCCTGACCGGCAGCGTGCGCGCCGGCATCGCCATCGGTTCCCAAGCCGGTGCTGCGCTGAAAAAATGCGTGCTGGAACTGGGCGGTTCCGACCCGTTTATCGTGCTCAACGACGCTGACCTCGACGCCGCCGTCAAAGCAGCGGTGATCGGCCGCTATCAGAACACCGGTCAGGTCTGCGCCGCAGCCAAGCGCTTGATCGTCGAACAAGGGATCGTTGAGGAGTTCACCCGCAAATTCGTCGAGGCCACCCGTCAACTGGCCGTGGGTGACCCGCTGCTGACCGAGACCTACATCGGCCCCATGGCACGCTTTGACCTGCGTGACGAGCTGGACCAACAAGTGCGCGACACCCTGGAAGAAGGCGCGACCCTATTGCTCGGTGGCGGCAAGGCCGACGGCGCCGGCAACTTCTACCAGCCGACAGTGCTGGGCGACGTCACTGACCAGATGACTTCGTTCAAACAGGAGCTGTTCGGCCCCGTGGCCTCGATCATCGCCGCCCGCGATGCCGAGCATGCCCTGGCCTTGGCCAACGACAGCGAGTTCGGGCTGGCCGCCACGGTCTACACTCGCAACGTCGAACTGGCCGAGCAGTTTGCCGAGCGCCTGGAAACCGGTGGGGTGTTTATCAATGGCTACTGCGCCAGCGACCCGCGAGTGACCTTTGGCGGTGTGAAGCGCAGCGGCTTTGGCCGTGAATTGTCGCACTTCGGCGTGCGCGAGTTCTGCAACGCCCAGACCGTGTGGCTGGACCGCCACTAAGTGACCCGGGCCCCAACGGCCGATAAAAAAACGCCACTCAGTCGAGTGGCGTTTTTTTTGGCTTCGGCTTAGCGACCGAACTTCAGCTTCTGCAAGCGGACCTGTGCCTGCTGGGCCTTTTTACCCTGCTCGCCCAGGTCCTGCAGCAGCCGGTTCAATTCAGCCTGAACCTTGGGGTCACTGACCGTCAGCATCGAACCGGAGATCTGGATCTGGGCTTTGTGTGCGGTCACGTAATCGGCCACTTTCAGGCTGCTGTCGAAGGTCGCGGCGAGCTGCGGCAGCACTTCGCGGAAGGTCTGCGCCGGCACGCTGACCGTCCTGTCGTAGGCCTTGTCATACACCGCCTTCAGGTCCTCGGGCTGCTTGAGCTGGGCGTGGGCGGCGTCGGCCTTGGCCTGTTCCTGAGTCAGTTGGGTGGCGATATCGCCAAGCCCGGTCTGGATGGCGCGGATTTCGTCACGCCGGGCAACCACATCGTCCAGGGTACGCATCGAGCCTTTTTTCACCAGCTCGCCCAAGGGCTGCACCGAGTTGTCCATGCTCGTCGAGAAATCGGTAATGACGGCGTAGTGGGTGCTGTAGTCGCCAAAGGCTTTGCTTTCATCCGCCGTCAGTTGCGGAACCCGCAGGCCGGCTTTGTCGAGGATGCGGGTCTGCAGGAACTGGCTGAACGCGGCACGCTGCTCAGGTTCTTTGTCGCCGCAAGCGGCCAGGACCAAAGGCAGGGCCAGGACCAGCAGCGCAGCGGGACGAAACAGGGACTTCATGTCATTGATCTCCAAAAAAGATAAGCGCCAGGCAGGGTCACGCCCTGAAAAGCGCCCGCGAGCTTATAGACTCGACCGCCGTGAGACCACCGGTTTCAATCAGAATTCAGCCATTGTGCAAGGCGCACCGGCGATAACGCGGAGCAGGCCCGTGCGCCACGGGCCCAAGGCACGAGCGCGACGCACCGGCGTCGCGCTCGTCCCGCACTCAGTGCGGTGCGCGGGGGATGGTCTTCAGCAGATCGGCGGGGCTGATGTGGCCGACCACCTGTTCTGCCGCGCTGCCCGGCAGCGGCAAGCCGAGGATGTGGCCCTTGATCTTGCCGATCACGTGCATCTCGCAAGGCTTGCAGTCGAACTTCAAGGTCAGCACTTCATCGCCGTGCACCAGTTGCATCGGCGCCACCTTGGTCCGCACCCCGGTCACGCCCTTGGCCTGCTTGGGGCACAGGTTAAAAGAGAAACGCAGGCAGTGCTTGGTGATCATCACCGGCACCTCGCCCGTTTCCTCGTGGGCCTCGAAGGCCGCGTCGATCAGCTTGACCCCGTGGCGGTGGTAGAAGTCCCGGGCCTTCTGGTTGTAGACGTTGGCCAAGAACGACAGGTGCGATTCCGGATAGACCGGCGGCGGGTTGGTCTCGGCCTTGCGCCCACCCCGTGGATGCGCCTCGATACGCGCGGCAGTCAGGGCCTCGATAACTTCACGGCGCAGGGCCTTGAGCTGCGAGTTGGGAATGAAAAACGCCTGGGGCGCATCGAGCTTGATGTCCGTGGCGTGGTACTGGGTGGTGCCCAGTTGGCCAAGCAGGTCATGCAGCTGTTCCAGGGCTTGCTCCGGCTTGTTGGCCACGCCGAACGGACCGTCCAGGGCGACGCTGGCACGGATGCCTTCTTCGCTGGTGACGTTGAGTTCCAGGCGCTGCTCGCTGAGGCGGGCCAACCAGGACACGCCGACCCGGCGCTCGGCGGAGGTCTTGAGCAGGGCTTGCTGCCAGTTGTGGTCGAGGTTGCGGCTCAGCGGGTGGCTCGGGCGCAGGCGGTGCATGCCCTCGGGCATCTCGTTGGGCTCGACGCGGTAGCGGTAGCGTTTTTCACCGTCTTCCTCGAACTCGCCCTTGGGCTCGGCGATGTTGGCGCGGAAGCCCACCACCTCACGCTTGATCTGCACATTGAGGCCGTCGCCGTTGGACAGCGGCTCGTGGGTCACCACCTGCAGGTCGCGCTTGCCGACCTTCTCCACCACGCCCACCAACAGGCCGGTGAAGGTCGGCGAATCGAAGGCGCCGATGTCGATCTTGCGGTCGGTGACAAAGTAGTCGGTGCTGCCACGGTGGAAGGTCTTGTCCGGGTCGGGCAGGAAAAAGTGCGCGGTACGGCCGCTGGAAGCGCGAGCCAGGTCCGGGCGGTCTTCGAGCACATCGTCCAGGCGCTGGCGGTAATAGGCCGTGATGTTCTTCACATAGCCCATGTCCTTGTAGCGGCCCTCGATCTTGAACGAGCGCACGCCAGCCTCGACCAGGGCGCGGATGTTGCCGCTCTGGTTGTTGTCTTTCATCGACAACAGGTGCTTCTCGTAGGCGATCACCCCACCCTTTTCGTCTTTCAGGGTGTACGGCAGGCGGCAGGCCTGGGAGCAGTCGCCACGGTTGGCGCTGCGGCCATTCTGCGCGTGGGAGATGTTGCACTGCCCGGAGAACGCCACGCACAAAGCGCCGTGGATAAAGAACTCGATGGCCGCGTCGGTTTCGTCGGCGATGGCACGGATTTCCTGCAGGTTCAGCTCGCGGGCCAGAACCAGCTGGGAGAAGCCGGCCTGATCGAGGAACTTGGCCCGGGCCAGGGTGCGGATATCGGTCTGGGTGCTGGCGTGCAGCTCGATCGGCGGAATGTCCAGTTCCATCACGCCCAGGTCCTGGACGATCAGCGCATCGACTCCGGCGTCGTAGAGCTGGTGGATCAGCTTGCGTGCCGGCTCCAGCTCATTGTCGTGGAGGATGGTGTTGATGGTGGTGAAGACCCGCGCGTGATAACGCCGGGCGAACTCCACCAATTCGGCGATTTCGCTCACCTCGTTGCAGGCGTTGTGGCGGGCGCCGAAGCTGGGGCCACCGATGTACACGGCATCGGCGCCGTGCAGGATGGCCTCACGGGCAATGGCCACGTCGCGGGCGGGGCTGAGCAATTCCAGGTGATGTTTGGGCAGAGACATATTTTTTTAGTCAGGCTTGTCACGGTCGAGGCGCGCATTGTAGCGGCGAAACGCGTGACCGGCACCCGTGCGCTGCCCGGTGGCGACCGCGCGTTGTGCGAGGCCGCCGGATAAACGCCCGGGCATGCCCGAAAATCAGGCTTTGGCGGCCATCGCGGTGACTTCCACACGCATGCCTTCGACCGCCAGGGCGGCCACGCCGACGGCGGCACGCACCGGCCAGGGCTTGGCAAAGAAACGCTGGTAGACCTCGTTGAACGCGGCACGGTCGGCCATGTCAGTGAGGTAAATGGTCAGGTGCGGTACCCGGTCCATGGAGCTGCCGGCCTTCTCCAGCGCCACCTTGAGCGCCTGCAAAGTGCATTCGCTCTGCAGCGTGATGTCGCCCAGTTCCAGGCTGCCATCGGCATGGGTGGGGATCTGGGTCGAGACCAGCAGGCCGCCGAAGCCGGCCACATCGGAAGAGATGGAGTCGGCGTCAGGGTCGGGAATAAAGGTCAGGTCGTGGTTGGCCATGAAAAATCTCTTGCTGAAGGGGTTGGCAAAGCGCTGCTCGGTCAGGCCGCCGCGCCGACATCGTCGGTCGCCGCGGACAGCCAACACCGCAAGGGGCATCGATGAGGCCACCCTGTGGGCGGTCAGTTTACCGTCCGCGGGCCTGGTCGGTGGTCAATCGAATGGAAAAACTGCCACCGAACCCTTTGGATCAATGCCCGACGATCAGCGAGCCGCCCAGGCATTGAAGCGTTCTTCCAGCTCCTCGCCATGGTCCACCCAGAACTCCGCATCCACCGCCCGGGCCTTGGCCAGGTTGGCTTCGGCGGTCGGCAATTGCTGTTGCACCTGGGCCGGCAGCAGCGCCAGGGCTTCGCGATGGACCGGCCCGTAGGGGATGGTTTCGGAGAAGACTTTCTGGGTCTGCGGCTGGCTGGCAAAGACAATGAATTTTTCGGCCAGGGCCTTGTTCGGCGTGCCTTTGACCACGGCCCAGTATTCCGGGTCGTACAGGCTCTGCGGCCAGACGATGCCCAGGTTCATGCCCTCTTTCTGCGCGGAGGCGATACGCCCGTTGTAGGCGGCGCTCATCACCACATCGCCGGCAATCAGCCACTGCGCCGGCTGCGCACCGGCCTCCCACCACTGGATGCTCGACTTGATTTTGTCGAGCTTGGCAAAGGCCCGGCTCACGCCTTCAGGAGTGCCCAGCACCTTGTACAACTGATCGGCCGGGACGCCATCGGCCAGCAGGGCGATTTCCAGGGTGTACTTGGCGCCCTTGCGCAGGCCGCGCTTGCCCGGGAAGTCCTTGAGGTTCCAGAAGTCGGCCCAGGACGACGGCGCCTTGGCCAGCTTGTCCTGGTCAAAAGCCATGACCATCGACCAGACGTAGGTGGCCACCCCGCACTCGGTGAAGGTGCCCGGCACGTACTGCGCCGGATCGCCAAAGCGGCTGGCGTCCAGGCGCTCGAACAGGCCGGCATCGCAACCGCGCAACAGCTCCGGGCTCTCGACTTCGACCACGTCCCAGTTGGTGTGGCCGACATCGACCATGGCCTTGATCTTCGACAGTTCGCCGTTGTATTCGCCGGCCACGATGCGCCCGGCGCCGCTGGCGTTGAAGGGTTGGAAATAGGCCTTGTCCTGGGCCAGTTTGGTGGCGCCGCCGAAGGAGATGACGGTCAGGGACTGAGGCTCGGCGAACACGCCGGTGCACAACAGGGCCAATGAAAAAGGAACACAGGTACGCAAGGATATGGACATGGAACGCTCCCACAGCTGGTTTTTTAAAGGATTTATGGCGGGGCAGTGCTGGCCAGAGGCCAATTAAGTTCCATCGTGCCGGGCTCTTGGGCCCGGCATCGTTATGGGTAAATGCTTTCGTCCAGGAAAGCCGGACCGACGCGTCATGCGCGCGACGCTCAGCAGGGTCGGCAGGTCAGAGGCGGCCATACTCCCGAGCCGTGCGATCGACGGCCTTGCGGGTCTTGTCGATCAGTTCGTCGATCTCGGCGCGCCCGGCCACCAGGGCCGGCGCCATGATCATCCGGCCCAGGGTAGAGCGGATGATCAGGCCCTCCTCAAAGCCCAGGGTGCGGCAACGCCAGGCCATGTCGTTTTCGTTGGCGAAGCGCTTGCGCGTGGCCTTGTCTTCGGCGAACTGCAGGGCCGCCACCAGGCCGGTGCCCTGCACCTCGCCAATCAACGGGTGATTGCCGAACACTTCCCTCAGGCAGCTTTGCAGGTAGGGGCCGGTGTCCTGCTTGACCCGGGTGACAACGCCTTCATCACGCAGGGCCTTGAGGTTGGCGATGGCCACGGCGGCCGCCACCGGGTGCCCGGAATAGGTCAGGCCGTGGGCGAACACACCGCCCTGCTCCACCAGCACCTGGGCCATGCGCTGGGAGAGCACCAGCCCGCCCATGGGGATATAGCCCGAGGTCAGGCCCTTGGCGATGGACAGGGTGTCCGGCTCGAAGCCGAAGTGCTGGTGGGCGAACCATTCGCCGGTGCGTCCGAAACCGCCGATCACCTCATCGGCACACAACAGCACATCGTATTGGCGGCAGATGCGCTGGATTTCCGGCCAGTAACTGTCCGGCGGGAAAATCATCCCGCCGGCGCCCTGGAAAGGTTCGGCGACAAAGGCGGCGACGTTCTCGGCGCCCAGTTGAAGAATCTTGTCTTCCAGTTGCCGCGCCGCACGCAGCCCGAACTCGGCCGGGCTCAAGTCGCCTGGGTGGGCGAACCAGTAGGGCTCGTCGATGTGCGCCACATCCGGGATCATCCCGCCCATCTCATGCATGAACGCCATGCCGCCCAAGGCCGAGGCCCCCAGGGTCGAGCCGTGGTAACCGTTCCAGCGGCCGATCATGATTTTCTTCTGCGGTTGACCGAGTATCTGCCAGTAACGGCGCACCGTGCGGATCAGCACCTCGTTGGCTTCGGAGCCGGAGTTGGTGTAGATCGCGTGGCTGTAGTGGCTCGGCAACAGGCTGAACAGCAGCTCCGAAAGTTCCACCACCGCCGGGTGGGTGGTGTGGAAAAACAAGTTGTAGTACGGCAGTTGCTCCAGCTGGCGGGTGGCCGCAGCGGCCAGGTCCTTGCGGCCGTAACCGAGCTGGGTGCACCACAGCCCCGACATGCCGTCGAGGTAGCGCTTGCCGTCGTTGTCCCACAGGACCAGGCCTTCGCCACGCACCATCACCCGAGGCCCCTCCTCGTTCAGCGCTTTCTGGTCGAGAAAGGCATGAATGTGGTGGGCTGCATCCAGCGCCTGGTACTCGGCGGTGTCACGGCGGTTACTCGATGGCGCGGTCATTGCAGGTTTCTCCTGGGCTCTTGGCGGCAGGGTGCGGCGGGCGCTGTAGGGGCCAACCGATCACGCCGACCGCCTGGTGCGTTCAGTGAGGTTCGATAGTGCGACATCCCCGGACCGAGGAAAATTAGTAAAAATATGCTTGGGAGCGATAAAAAAGCTCGCCAGAGGGCACACGCCCGACGCGCCCGGCTGAGGTATGGTGCAGGTTCGACGGGCACCGTCCTGGCGCCTGATCCCAGCCTCCAGCACCGCCGCTCGCCCACTGGCCAAACGCCGCCCATGAACTGCGCCGCCATCACCCGACAGAGGTTCCCGTGGCTACTTACACCTTGCGCCAACTCAAGTATTTCGTGACCACCGTGGAGGCCGGCAGCGTGGCCGAGGCTTCGCGCAAGCTGTACATCGCCCAGCCGTCGATCTCGACTGCGATCAAGGGCCTGGAAGAAAGCTTCGGCGTGCAGCTGTTTATCCGCCACCACGCCCAAGGGGTGTCGCTCACCCCCAGCGGCACACGCTTCTACCGCAAAGCCCAGGAGCTGCTGCGCATGGCCCATGAGTTCGAGCAGAACGCCATGGCCGACAACGACATTGTTTCCGGGCAGATTGATATCGGCTGTTTCGAGACGGTGGCGCCGCTGTACCTGCCGCGCCTGATTGCCGGTTTTCGCCAGCGCTACCCCGGGGTGGACATCCGCATCCGCGACGGCGACCAGCAGGAACTGGTGCAGGGCCTGACCGCCGGCACCTTCGACCTGGCTTTTCTGTACGAGCACGACCTGGACAACACCATCGAGACCGAGCCCTTGATGCCGCCGCAAAAGCCCTATGCGCTGCTGCCCGAGGGGCACCGTTTCACCGAGCAGGCCGAGGTGTCCCTGCGCGACCTGTGCCTGGAGCCGATGATCTTGCTCGACGTGCTGCCCAGCCGCACCTACTTCGTGCGCATCTTCACTGAGCTGGGGCTGACGCCGAACATTGTCTTCAGTTCGCCCTCCATCGAAATGGTCCGGGGCATGGTCGGCCAGGGCTTCGGCTTCTCCCTGCTGGTCACCCGGCCCCATTCGGAATGCACCTACGACGGCAAGAAAGTGGTGGCCGTGAACCTGGCCGAGCAGGTGTCGACCTCGGGGCTGGTGTCGGCCTGGCTGAAACGCGCCCAGCCGACCAAGCCCGCCCAACTGTTCGTGGCCTATTGCAAGGAACAACTGAGTGCCGGGGCTGCCGGCGTCTGCCCCTAAGCGACAACGGCTGGGCGCGGTGCGAGTGAGGACGCCCTCAGGCGCCGCTGCGCAGCCAATCGGTCAGGCGCGCGAGCATGGCGTCGCAGCCGTCGAGCTGCTCCTGGCTGACGAACTCATCGGCCTTGTGCCCCTGGTCCATGCTGCCCGGGCCACAGACCACGGCCGGAATGCCGGCCTGGTGAAACAGCCCGCCCTCGGTGCCAAAGGCCACGGTGCCGAATGCCCGGCTGCCGCTGATACGCGCCAGCAACTCGGCCAACGAACCCTGGGGGTCGGTGGCCAGCCCCGGGTAGGCGGACAGGGGCTCAAAGGCAATATCGCTGGCACTGCTGCGGGCGCGCATCGCCGGCAACAGCTGGTGTTCGGCGTAGTCGGCCAACTGATCCACCACCTGCTGCGCATCGAAATCGGGCAAGGCCCGCACCTCAAAGTCGAACTGACACTCGGCCGGCACGATGTTCAAGGCCCGGCCGCCCTGGATCATCCCGGTCTGCACTGTCGAGAATGGCGGGTCGAACCGCCGGTCATGCAACGCCCCCTGGGCCAGTTGCTCGCCGATGTCCCCCAGCTTGCCGATCAAGCGCGCCGCGTACTCGATGGCGTTGACCCCCTGGGGCGCATAGGCCGAATGACAGGCCGCGCCCTTGACCTGGCAACGCATGGCCAGCTTGCCCTTGTGACCGAGCACCGGCTTGAGCTCGGTGGGCTCGCCGATCAGGCAGGCGATGGGCCGGTGCGGCCGCTGTGCGAGTTCAGCCAGCAGCGAACGCACCCCCAGGCAACCGACCTCTTCGTCGTAGGAGAACGCCAGGTGCACCGGCACTTGCAGCGGTTGCGCAAGAAACTGCGGCACGGCCGCCAACACCGAGGCGATAAAGCCTTTCATGTCGGCACTGCCCCGCCCGTACAACTTGCCGTCGCGCTCGGTCAGTTGGAACGGCTCGACGGTCCAGGCCTGCCCAGCCACCGGCACCACGTCGGTGTGGCCCGACAGCACCAGGCCGCCGCGGTCGCTGGGGCCGATGCTGGCGAACAGGTTGGCCTTGGTGCGCTCGGGGTTGTAGACCAACTCGGCGTCCACTCCCTGGGCCTTGAGGTAGTCGAAGACAAACGCGATCAGCGCCAGGTTGGACTCGCGACTGACGGTGTTAAAGGCAATCAGCTTGGCCAGCAATTCACGACTGGTGGGCATGGACGGGGCTCCTGGGGCATGGCGATAAAAAGCGGCCGGGCGATGAATCGCACCCGGCCAGGAAGCGCATTACTCGTTGCCTGGCACGCCATAACTGGGGGCCGCCGTGGGGTTCAGGGCGCGGGTCTGGTAGTCCTGCATCTGCGGCTGGTAGGCCTGCCAGAGCCGGTCCAGTTGCCCGATCGGGTCGTCATCGGCCCAGTCCACACGCAGGTCGACAATCGGCCAGGTCAATTCCTCGACCACCGACAGCGCCGCCGAGTGCACCGGCCCGGCTTCACCGCCAGCGGCCACAGCGGCGTGCATGGCGGCGAGCAAGCGCTGGGCCAGGCTGCCTTCGGCGTGTTCGAAAGCGGCGACCATGGCGCCGATCACCTCGGTGCTCGCCAATAAATTGCCAGCGGCCACACACTGCTCGCCCGCCAGCACCTGGCTGTTGCCCAGCGCCTGGGTGCCGCTGAACATCGCGCTGCGCCCCTGGCTGTCGAGCACCGCAACCTGGCGGTACTGGCTGTAGCCATTACTGTTCAAGGCCCTGTCCAGGGCGGCGCCGGGCTCCAGGCCGGCGGCCAGCAGGTCGAGGATCTGCGGGCCCAGTGCCGGCAGGGTGATGTTCTGCGTGGCCACCGCGCCGACCCCGGCCCGCAGCCAGGGGCAACGGGCGCCCACGGCGATGCTCGAAGAGCTGATGGCAATGCCCAACTGGCCGGTTTCGGCACAACGGCCAACGATGGAAAAGGTCATGAAACCTCCTTGGACTCAAGGGCTGGGGCCCAGCCGGCAAGGGCCAGGCACAAAAGGGGGACGTGCAATCAGTCAAGCCCGCCGCCGACCGCCTGTATGGCACGGCCGGCGCACCAGGGTTCAGTCCGGGATGACCGCGATCACGTCGATTTCCATCAACCACTGCGGCTGGCCGAGGGCAGACACCACCAGGCCAGTGGAGATCGGGAACACCCCTTTCAGCCATTTGCCGACTTCCTGGTAGACCGGCTCGCGGTAGCGCGGGTCGGTCAGGTAGGTGGTGGTCTTGACGATATGGCTGAGGTCGCTGCCGGCCTCTTCCAGCAGTTGCTTGACGTTTTTCATCGCCTGCTCGGCCTGAGCCTGCGGGTCGCCCAGGCCCACCAGGCGCCCTTCGAAGTCGGTGCCCACCTGGCCGCGAACATAGACCGTATTGCCGGCCCGCACGGCCTGGCACAGGTCGTTGTCCAGGCTCTGGTTGGGGTAGGTGTCTTTGGTGTTGAACATACGAATGCGGGTATGAGTAGGCATCAACGGGCTCCCATCAGGCGGGTGGTTACGGGTGAGGAATCACGCTCGGCCTGGCGTTGCGAGGCGTCACGGTAATCCAGGTATTTGCGTTGCTTGGCGATGTGTTCGCCGATGTGCCGGGCGTCATGCCACACGCCCCAGATAAACGCCGAACCGCGCCGCGACAGCCATGGCAGGCCGACAAAATAGACCCCGGGCTCGCTGGACACGCCGCGCTGGTGGCGAGGCTTGCCGTTGGCGTCGAAGGCATCGACCTGCAGCCACTGGTAGTCCACGCCGTAGCCGGTGGCCCAGATGATCGAGGTCACGCCGGCCTTGGCCAGGTCCAGCTGGAGAATGGGTTGGCTGACGCAGACTGGGTCCGGCAGCATGTCGCGGGCTTCAGGCTCCAAGGGCAGGTCGAGGCCATTGCGGGCGATGTAGGCATCGGCGGCATCCAGCAGCGCCAGGTAGTTCTCGTCGCCCCGCGCCAAGTTCTCGGCCAGGTTGGCCTCAAAGTTCACCACCCCGTTGCTGAAGGATTGGGTCAGCCCCACCAGGGTCATGCCCTGCTGGGCCAGACGGCGGAAGTCGATGGTCTCGCCGCCCCGGGCACCACTGACAGCGATGGTCACGTGTTCCTTGCCCGGCTCCACGCCTTCAGCGTCCCATTGACCGAGCACGCCCAGCCACCAGCAGAAATCACGGTTGCGATAGGAGCGCGGCGGACGATCGTGGGCGCCCACCGAGAGGTACACCTGCCGCCCGGAACGTTGCAGCTCGTCGGCGATCTGCACCCCCGACGACCCGGCCCCGACCACCAACACCGCGCCCTCGGGCAACTGCTGCGGGTTGCGGTAGTCGGCCGAGTGGATCTGGCTGATGGCACCGGCCTGCGCGGCAATCGGCGGGATGACCGGGCGCTGGAACGGGCCGGTGGCAACCACCACGTGCTGGGCCTCGATCACGCCCTCGGAAGTGGTCACGGTAAAGCCCGGGCGGTCGGCATTGCGTTGCACCCGGTGCACCTCCACGCCCGTGCGAATCGGCGCGTTGAACGCCTTGGCGTAGGCTTCGAAGTAATCCGCCACCTGGTCCTTGGAGGCGAAGGCATCGGGGTCCAGGCCGTCGAATTCCAACCCCGGAAAGCGGTCGTGCCAGGCCGGTCCGTTGGCCACCAGGGAGTCCCAGCGCCCGGTGCGCCAGCGTTCGGCGATGCGCTCGCGCTCCAGCACCAGGTGCGGCACGCCGAGCTTGCTCAGGTGCTCGCTCATGGCCACACCGGCCTGACCGGCGCCTACGATAAGCGTGTCGATAAATGACGATGCGGCGCTGGTGCCGGCTTGGTTCAGGTCGATCATGGCTTGCCCCTACAGATGCGGATCATGGCTGCCCCGGGAGTGCCTCGAAAGGTGGGGGTTGGACGCATTCTGTTCGGAGCCGGGCAATAGCGAAATTATGATTTTTGTCGTCGCTGGCGAGGAAAAAGCTGGGCGTGCCCGATGCCGGGTTCGCGAGCCTCCAGGGCGCGTGCGGCTTTACCCCGCCTGCCAGGACCCGCATCATGCGCCACTCGCCCCCATGGAGGACCCGGTACATGTTCAAGGCATTATTCGACAGACTGTTCAACCGCCCGCCGACACCCGATGCCTTTGCCCAGAAGATCATCCAGGCCGCTCGCGAAGGCGGCTACCGCAGTGACCTCGACTACCAGGCGGACGAATTTCGCGTGGGTTACGGCGATCAGTGCTACTTCAATCTGCACAATGCCTACCACGAGTACCAGCAAGCCGCCCCCGCTCAGCGCCCCCAGGTGCTGACCCACTACGTGAACATTCTGCTGGGCACCCAGGACAAGGCCCCCCAGCCCTTCGAAGAGGTCCGCCCGCTGTTGCGGCCGGTGATTCGCAGCCTCGGCATGCTCGAAGAAGTTCGGCTGTTCCAGGTGCGCAGCAAGGGCTGGGACTCGCCCCTCACCTTGGCTCATCAGCCCTTGGGCAAGGATTGCGTATTGCTGCTGGCAGTGGACTACCCCGACGCCACCTCGACCCTGACCCAGGGCCCCCAGAACGACTGGGGCATCACCCTGGAACAGGGCCTGGCCATGGCCCTGGACAACCTGCGCGACAGCACCCCCGAAGCCTTCGAGGAAATCATCCCCGGGCTCTACCTGGGCGCCTGGAAGGACGGCTACGACGCCAGCCGCGCCTTGCTCCCCGACGTGCTACAACGGGCGCCGATCAAAGGCCGGCCGGTGTTCATGATGCCCACCCACGACGTGCTGCTGGTGACCGGCGACAAGGACCTAGAAGGCCAGCAGGAGATGATCGAATTGAGCTTCCAGGCCATGGACAACGGCCGCGCCCTGTCGAGCCAGGTCTACACCTACGATGACCGGCGGATCGTGCCCTTCAATGTGGCCCAGGCCGCGCTCCAGGAACGCCTGGACGACCTGCAGCGCAGGCTGTGGCACAGCCTCTACAGCGTGCAGAAAGAAACCCTGGAAAAAATCCATGACACCTTCAACGACGACCTGTTCGTCGCCACCCACCTGCTCTACCAGCACACCAGCGATCCCAACAAGACCTTCTCGATGGCGACCTGGACCGAAGGCGTCGACACCTCGCTGCCGAAGGCCGACCGAATCATCCTGGTGCGTCCCAACCACCAGGGCGCCACCGACACCCAGGTGGTCGCCTGGCACGACGTCGAAACCCACCTGGGTGAACTGCTGGCCCCGGACCGCGAGCACTACCCCCCGCGCTACCGTACCCTGGGCTTTCCCAGCAGCGAACAACTGAGCCGGCTAACGCCGATGAACTGACACGCGTCGCCCCCACGTTGCTGGAACAATGGCCCGCAGAAACAGGCCGCGCAGAATCTGCCGGCCGCATGCTCGGCGCCGAATTGAAAAAGCGCAGGCTGACGCGCCGCCATTATTCTCGTTAGAATCGCGCCCTCCTCCCCCTGTTTATCGAGCACGAAAAATGGATGTTCACTCGGTTTTGACCTACACCCTGGTCGCTGCCATTTCCATCGCCAGCCCTGGCCCCGCAACTTTGATGGCCCTGCATAACAGCGTGGCGTACGGCGCCAAGTCGACCCTCTGGTCATCGCTGGGCAACGTCAGCGGCCTGTTCTGCATGTCGGCCGCTGCCATGCTCGGGCTGGGGGCGCTGATCGCCAGCTCTGAGCTGATTTTCAACGCGGTGAAGATCGCCGGTGCCGGCTACCTGTTCTACCTCGGCGCCAAGCAGTTGTTGAGGAAAACCCCGACCCTGGCGGTGACCAGCGACGGCCAGCCGCAAGAGGCCATGCCCTCGCCGGTCAAGCTGTACAAGTCGGCTTTCCTGACCGCGGCAACCAACCCCAAGGCGACGATTTTCTTCACCGCACTATTCCCGCAGTTCATCGATCAACAGGCGGCGCTGGTTCCACAGTTCCTGATCCTGACCCTGATCTTCATGGCCTTGTCGCTGATCTCCCTCAGCGCTTACGCCCTGCTCGCTTCGCGGGCCAAAGGCGTGCTGACGCGCCCGGCGTTTTCCAAGTGGGTCAATCGCGTGGTCGGTTCCACCTTTATCTTCTTCGGCAGCGCGATCCTGACCATGCGCCGGCAAACGGCGTAAACGCCCACTCCGGAGCGCCCATGGCCCCCGCCTCGCCCCCCGCTGACGGCTTTATCACCGCCGCCCCCAACGGCCCGATCCAGGCCGAATTCCGGGGGCTGGTGGCGCAGGTGAGCCACCGTTTGAGCCAGCAATTCCCGAACCTGCTCGACGGCCTGTACCTGTACGGCAGCGTGGCCCGGGGCGATGCCAAAGCGGGGACGTCGGACCTGGACTTGACCCTGGTGCTGCAGCGCCCGGCCAGTGCCCAAGAACAAGCAGACCTGGAATGCCTGCGGCAGACCCTGGCGGCGCAACATCCGGAAGTGCTGAAGATCGATTTCGACATCGGCCTGCGCGCCGAGGTGCTGGCCCCCGAGTATCGGGCGAGCTGGGGCTACTGGCTCAAGCACCACTGCCGCTGCCTGTGGGGCAACGACCTGAGCACACACTTCACGCCGTTCAAGCCGTCCCGGGCCATTGCCATCGCGGTCAATGGCGACTTCGCCAGCGTCCTCCTGGGGTACGCCGATCGCATCGATGGCGCCGGGCAATCCGTGGACGTGCCCCGCTGGCAGCGCGAGGCCGCACGCAAGCTCATACGCTCGACCAACCTGCTGCGCACGGAGCAGGAGCAGCGCTGGCCGGCCAGCCTGGAAGAGCATGCCGAGCTGTTTGTCGAAGGCTTCCCGGCCATGGCGGCGGCCAGCGCTTTTTTCCTGCAGCACGCTCGGCACAGTGCGGCAGCGGTCCCGGGGTTCAGCCAACGGCTGCGTGAGTTCACCCGTTGGCTGCAAGCCGCCCATCAAGACCCCAGCACCGCGCCTCGCTGACACCGAGCGACACTCACTTGTGGAAAATCGTTTTCCATTCCTGGTGCTAACCACCCGCCATCACCCGCCATAGACTGCCTGCGGCGCACTCCGCGCTGCCAACAAGGAAGCGCCTGTGCAGGCCATCGTCGACATCAACTGGGCCTTGTGGCTGTCCACCATGGCGCCCCTGGCCCTGAGCGCCGGCCCCGGCAACCTGATGGTCGCCACCTCCGGGGCGCAGAGTGGCGTGCGCCATTCCCTGAGGTTTATCGCCGGGCTGGACCTCACTTACCTGCTGCTCGCGCTGCTGATGGGGCTCGGGCTGTACCACAGTCTGAGTGCCTACCCGACACTGATGCGCGGCCTGCAAATAGCCGGCAGCGCCTACATTTTCTGGCGCGGCCTGCGCCTGCTGCGCCGCCCGCCGACCGCCAGCGCCGAGCCCTCCAGGCCGCTGCAATGGCGCGACGGCGTGGTGGTTCAACTGGGCAATGTCCAGGGGCTGGTGATGTTGCTGGTGATGTTCGCGAGTTTTTTGCCCGTGGACGACGCGCGCCCGACCCAGGTGCTGATGCTCAGCACGGCGCTGATCGCCCTGAACTTCTGCGCCCACCTGCTGTGGGTGTCCCTGGGGGCGACGGTGCAACGCCTGATGCGCACCCGGCCCGGCTGGCTGGTGCTGCAGAATGCGGTGTTCGGGCTGCTGCTGTTGGCCGTGGCCGGATGGATGTTGTTCAGGGCCTGGTCGATCTGAACCAGACCGCCGCGCTTACTGCAACTCGGCCGCGTGCTGCTGCAGCCACTGGTCGAGGTGCTCCACTACCCGGTCGACCCGCGCCAGCCCCTGGCTCGCCTGATTGCGCAGCAGCCAGATCTCCGCCCCCGGTGCCGTCAGCATCGGCAGCACCGGGCACAACCCCAGGCGATGCCCGACATAGGCCGGCAAGGCCGCGATCCCCAGGCCGGCCTGCACCGCCTGGAGCTGGGCATTGAGGGTCGGCACCCGCAACCACAAGCCCTGCCCGTCGCTGATCTGCGCCAGCCAGAGCGCCAGGGGCATGTGGGCCATGTCCTCGCTCCAGCCGATCAGGCTATGGGCCGGCAGATCGGCCGCCGACCCGGGCAGCCCCTGAAGTGCGGCGTAGGCGTCGGAGCAGAACAGCCCTTGGGCCAGCCGGCCCACCCGACGCTGGGTGAACGGGCCGCTCTCGGCTCGGCGCAACCGCAGGATCACGTCACTCTGGCTGTGGGCCAGCTTGCTGGAACGTGCGGCGTTGACCAGGTCGAAACGGATCTGCGGGTAGCGCTCGCGAAAGCCCAGCAAGCCGGGAATGATCAAGTGGGTGCCCATCAGTTCCGGACACTCGATGCGCACGCTGCCTTCCAGGCCGCTGCCGGGATGGGCCACTTGACGTTGCATCTGCAGGAAGCGCGCCTCGGTCTCCAGGGCCAGGGGCAACAGCGCCTGCCCGGCTTCGCTGAGGAAATAGCCGGTGGTGTTCTTCACGAACAGGCCCTGGCCCAGGGCCTGTTCAAGGGCGGCCACCTTGCGCGCAACGGTGGACGCCGAGGCCTTCAGGGCATGCCCGGCATCGGTGATGTTGTGGGCCTTGGCCACGGCCAGGAAAAACTTCAGATCGTCCCAGTTCACGGTGCTGCCTGTCCCTGAATGCAAAAATGCTGGGGCGGATCTTATGCCAAACCGCGCCCCGGGCGTGACCTGTTTTCCATGGCCGCCAGGCTTGCCAAGCACGTGCAAAACCGCCCACAGTAGCGCCCTTTTCCACGACTGACCGATAGGGATAGACCACCTGACCATGGACATTCAGGAGCTCAAGCAACGCCTGGCCAAGCCGGCCGTGAAGTTCAGCGCCGGCGGTTTTCGCCCCACCCACAGCGATGAAGAAAGCTGGTTGGGTCGCGTCTTTCTGTACGGCCCCGACGAAGAACTGCCCTGCAACCCGCAGGGTGAGCCGCTGCTGCCCTTCGCCCAGTTTTACCTGCCGGCCCTGCCCTTCAGCAGCCCATGGCTGGAAGGCGTGCGAGTCCTGACCCTGTTCGTCGGCAACCCCTTCCCCGATGAGCTGGAACCCATGGGCAACAACTGGGTGATTCGCGAATACCGCGCCGACGACGTGCTGGTGCGTAAGGAGCTGACGGCGCCCAAGGCCTTCCTAAAACCCTTTCCTTTGAAAGCCGAAGTCGTTGCCGAGGACTATCCCTTGTGGGACGGCGGCGGTATCCCCCGGGACCTGGAACTGGAAGTCCTCAGCCTCGAACGAGACGGCACCATCAGTTGTTACTACGACCTGGTGAGCCACTGCTACGAGCACAAACTGGGGGGCTACCCGTCCTTTTGCCAGGCCGGCATCGACCCCGGCGACGGCTTTGAATTTGTCATGCAGATCTCGTCCGACGCCAAGATCAACCTCAACGTGATCCACAGCGGCAGCCTGATGTTCTGGAAGCACCGGGAGAGCGGCGAATGGGCGATCTACTATGACTTCTACTGAAGCCCCCGCCGATTACCACGGCCGTTGCCTGTGCGGCGCCGTGCAGTATCGGCTGAGCAGCCCACCCAAAGCCGTGACCCATTGCCATTGCAGCCAATGCCGCAAAGGTCACGGCGCAGCCTTTGCCAGTTACGCCAGCGTGCCGCGCTCAAGCCTGCACATCAGTGGTGAGCCAGAGGCGCTGAACAGCTACGCCTCCTCCCCCGGTGTGGCCCGGCAGTTCTGTGGCCGTTGCGGTGCCTCACTGTTCTGGAGTAACACCCAGGGCGCCTACGCCGACTGGGTCTCGATCGCCCTCGGCAGCCTGGACACGCCCTTCCTCGCCCCCCGACAAAAACACCTTTACGTGGCCGACAAGGCGCCGTGGCACAGCATCACCGACGCCTGGCCGCAGCACGACTGAAGCCCTGGCATCGCCAACAGACTGACGGGCAGAAAAACCACGCCGCGGCCCGTCAGAACGCCCCCGCTTGCTCCAGCATTTCCAGCAGGCCCAGGGGATAAACCGTGTCGTGGGTGGCTTCCAGTTCAGCCCTGGACCACCAGCGATGGTCGGCCATGACCCGCTGTTCCTCGACAGTCCATTGTTCCCGGGACAGCCGGGCATCGCTCACCTGCAGCAGGTAGTAGCGCTCGACGGACCGCACCTCTTCACCACTGGGCAAAAGCATGGGGAAACTGCGCTCGCCCACCGATGCCCCCGCGTGCTCGATACGCAACCCGGTCTCTTCCCAGAGCTCGCGAATCGCCGCGGCCTCGAAGCTCTCGCCGGGTTCGACACCACCACCGGGCGTGGCCCAATAGCTGCGCCCGGCCAGGGCATCGTCATGGTGCCGGAAGTGGAACAACAGCAGCGCCCGGTCGGGGTTCAAGACCAGCCACCGGGCCGATTGACGTTCGCGCATAAGGCCATCCTTTTCCATGAGTAAAAAAAGCGCCGCATGATCGGGGTTGATGGGGGCGGCGCGAGATGATTCCAGCAGCCCGGCACCTAGCCCTCCGCGCCCCCACGGAAGCTGTCGGCGCTCAGGCCGAAGCGGTTCATTTTGTTGTACAGGCCGCCGCGAGAGACATTGAGCTGGCGGGCGGCGAGGCGGATATTGCCGCCGCTGGCGCGCAGGGCCGCGATGATTGCCTGCATTTCCTGGGTGCTCAGGTCCAGCGCCGCCCGGGGCTCGGCGCTGATGGCCAGGCCTGGCCGACGCGGGCCCTGGAGGATTTCCAGAGGCAGGTCGCCGAGTTGGATCTGCGCGCCGCTGGCCAGGTTGGTGGCCCGTTCGATGGTGTTTTCCAGCTCGCGCACATTGCCCGGCCAGGGGTAGGCGGCCAAGGCTTCCATGGCTGCAGGAGCGATGCCCTGCACCGTCTTGCGCAACGACTGGGCGCAACGCTGGAGAAAGTGCCAGGCCAGCAGGGCGATGTCTTCGCGGCGCAGGCGCAGGGGTGGCACCGTCAGGTTGAGCACGTTGAGGCGGTAATACAGGTCCTCGCGAAACGCTCCCTGGGCCACCGCCTGGCTGAGGTTGCGGTGGGTGGCCGCGATGATGCGCACATCCACCCGCTGGGACTTTTTCGCCCCGACCCGGGTCACCTCGCCCTCCTGCAACACCCGCAGCAAGCTGACCTGGGCGTCGAAGGACATGTCGCCGATTTCGTCGAGGAAAATGGTGCCGCCGTCCGCCAGCTCGAACTTGCCGGCCGAGCCACCCCGGGCCGAACCGGTGAAGGCGCCCTCCACGTGGCCGAACAATTCGCTCTGCACCAGGTCGCGGGGAATGGCCCCGCAGTTGACCGCGACAAAGGGCCCGCTGGCCCTATCGCTGGCGTTGTGAATGGCCTGGGCGAACAGCTCCTTGCCGGTGCCGCTTTCGCCGAGGATCAGGGTGGTGGAATCGCTGCGGCTGGCGATCCGTCCCAGGCGCAAGGCATCCTGGATCACCCGGGAGTTCCCCTGGATGGTGTCGAAGGTGTAGCTGGCCTGGGTGCCGATGAGGCGCCGGGTAATTTCGCGGATGCGCCGGTTCTCCCGCAGCGAAACAATGCGCCCACCTTGCTCCAGGGCGCACACCGACACCAGGCACGCCAGCTGGGTGCGGTCGTGCAGTTCGAAGGTGCAATCCAGGTCCCGCAGCCCTTCGCCCGCACGCAGCAATACCTGCTCCTTGAGTTCGCTCTGCCCCAACTGCTGGAAGGGCTGCCCGAGCAGTTCCGAACCGACCCGGAACAGTTGCCGGGCATAACGATTGAGGGCCTTGATCCGGCCCTCCTGGTCCAGCACCACCAAGCCTTCGTTGAGCACTTCCAGCACCGTGCGCTGTTCTTCCAGCAGGGTGTGCAGGGCCATCTGCCGTGACACCGCCTCGGCTGCCGCCTGCACCGTGCCCAGGGTATGAAAATGGAACCAGCCGGGTTCGGCGGTCAGGGTCAGCATGGCCAGGGTCCGGCCCTGGGCATCGCGGATCGGCGCGGCAGCGCAATGCATGCGCCGCTGGCGCAGGCCACTGGCGAAGTTTTCCTCGGCCAGCACATACACCAGGCGGTCTTCGGCCAGGGCCAGGCCGGTGCAATTGGTGCCCTGCACCGACTCCAGCAAGCGACTGCCCACGGGGGTCAGGTCCAGGCCACAGAACGCCAGGGTGGTGCCTTCGGCGTCAGTCAGGTTGATATGGCCCCGGGGGTTATAGGCCAGCAGCCCGCCCATGATCTGTTCGGCGGTGGCGATCAGTTGGCGGTTGGCGGAAAGCGTGGCCGCCAGGGCTTCAGGGCTGACAAAACGGTAGGCGGCGTCCTGCGGGTCCAACCCGGCCTCGACGCTGCGCCGCCACGAAGCCCAGATCACCTGCCGCACACCGGCCGGCCGTTCCAGATGCCCCTGCAGGCACTGGTGCCAGGCCTGTTGCACCTGGGGAATGGGCCCCTCGTTCAACGCCACCGGGCCGAGGGCGGTGATGTAATCAAGGTCGTCCGGGCCGATGGCGGTGGGCAGCAACGTGAGGGGCATGAGGGCTTCCTGACCATGTTCATATTTTTGACATGTCATTATAGACATGTCATCGACATGCACACTTCAAGCGTGTGAATTCATAAAATAGCCATAAATATCAATCACTTAAAAACTGGCACAGGCCTTGCTGAAGGGTCAGGGACGGCGCTGCGATGCGCCCCGAGCCCGACCCACAACAACAAGGAATCACCTTATGCCAGCACCCAAGATCATCCGCCTCGGCCTTATCGGCGCCGGTCGCATGGGCAGCTTCCATGCCCAGACCGCTGCCCGGCACATTCCCGGCGCGCACCTGGTGGCCATCGCCGACCCAACGCCCGGCCAAGCCGCGCGCCTGGCGGCGGAACTGGGGGTCGAACGGGTCTACACCGACCCGCAGCAACTGCTCGACGACCCGCAAGTCGATGGCGTGCTGATCGCCGCCCCAGCCCGCAGCCACGCCGAACTGGTGATCAGTGCCGCCCGGGCCGGCAAAGGCATCTTCTGCGAGAAACCCATGGCCATCACCCTGGAGGAAGCCGACCGCGCCATCGCGGCCGCCGCCGATGCCCAGGTGCCGTTGCAGGTGGGCTTCAACCGGCGTTTTGCCCGCAGCTTCCGCGCCGCTCACCAGGACGTGCTCGCCGGGCGCATCGGCACCCCGCAACTGCTGCGCTCCTTGACCCGCGACCCGGCCCTGAACAACCCCGCCGCTTCGCCGCAATGGGTGATCTTCCTGGAAACCCTGATCCATGACTTCGACACCCTGCGCTACCTCAACCCGGGCGCCGAGGCGGTTGAAGTCCACGTCATGGCCGACGCCCTGATCGCCCCCGAATACAAGGCCAAGGGCCTGCTGGACACCGCGGTGGTCAGCATCCGCTTCGACAACGGCGCCCTGGCCACCGCCGAAGCCAGCTTCCAGGCGCTGTACGGCTACGACGTGCGCGGCGAAGTGTTCGGCAGCGCCGGCATGCTGACCATGGGCGAGATCCGCGACAGCGACCTGCTGCGCTACACCGCCACGGGCATCCAGGCCGATACCCTGCGCCTGGACACCGACCTGCTGCGCGATGCCTACATCGCCGAACTCAACCACTTTGTCGACTGCCTGCGCAGCGGCGAGCAACCCCTGGCCAGCGGCGCCGATGCACGGGCTGCCCTGGCCATCGCCCGGGCCTGCATCGATTCGTTCCAGCAAGGCAAGGCGGTGCGCGTGGAAGGAGCCCGGTCATGAGCCACTGCCCGTTCAAACTGGCGGTCAGCGCCGAAATGGTGTTCCTAGAACTGCCGTTCGTGGAGCGGGTGCAGCGCATCCACGCCCTGGGGTTCAGCGCGGAAATCTGGGACTGGACGCAAAAGGACATCGTCGCCCTGGCCGCCACCGGCGCCGATTTCACCTCCATGACCGGCTACATCAGCGGCAACCTGACCGAGCCCGAAGGCATCCGCAATCTGCTGGACAGCGCCCGGGAATCCCTCGGTGTGGCCGCCCGCCTGAACTGCCCGAGCCTCAACCTGCACGGCACCGGCCTGGACAACCGGGGTCTGCCGGTACGGCCCGTGGCCCGCAGCAGCGGCGCCCAGTGGCTGCGGGCGTGCAAGACCCTGGAGCAGATCGCCCGCCTGGGCGAAGACGCCGGCAAGGTGTTTCTCCTGGAAAACCTCAACACCGCGGTGGATCATCCCGGCACCCCGTTCGCCCGTGCCGACGACACTTTGGCCCTGGTGGAAGCCGTGGGCAGCGCCCACTTGAAAATGAACCTGGACCTGTACCACGCACAAATCGGTGAGGGAAACCTGATCGAATTGATCCAGCGCGCCGGTGCGGCCATCGGTGAAATCCAGGTGGCCGACGTGCCTGGGCGCAAGGAGCCGGGCACCGGCGAAATTCATTACCCGGCGATTGCCAGGGCCTTGCACGGCATCGGTTATAAGGGGGTGGTCGGCCTTGAAGGCTGGGCCTCGGGGGATTCCGAACAGGCCCTGGAACGCTTCCGCCACGCCTTCACACTGGCGTGAACAGCACCGGGCTCTCGGCGGGCCGCCCGGCCCCGAGAGCCCACTGCAGCACCGATGGATCTTGATGAATTTCATCCCATAACAACAAAAGGAAAACCATCATGCGTCGCTACTCATTTCTGCTTGCCGGGGCCCTGACCCTGTTCAGCCACCTGGCCCTGGCCGACTACCGCATTGGCGTGAGCATCGCCAAGGTCGACGACAACTTCATGACCTACGTGCGCAGCGGCCTGGCCGATGCGGCCAAGCAACAACAGGTGCAGGTCCAGTTCGAGGACGCCCAGGGCGACGTGGTGCGCCAGTTGAGCCAGGTCGAGAACTTCCTCGCGCAAAAGGTCGACGCGGTGATCGTGCTGCCCGTGGACACCGCCGCTGCCACCAACATCACCCGTGCTGCCGTGGCCGCAAAAATCCCGCTGGTCTACGTCAACCGCCGCCCCGACCAGCCCGAACTGCCCAAGGGCGTGGTGGCGGTGGCTTCTGACGACATCGAGGCCGGGCAACTGCAGATGCGCTTCCTGGCCGAGAAAATGGGCGGCAAGGGTAACGTCGCGATCATCATGGGCGACCTCGCGCAGAACGCTACCCAGGGTCGCACCGAGGGCGCCAAGCAGGTGCTCAAGGACTACCCGGGCATCAAAGTGGTGGGCGAGCAAAGCGCCGAATGGCAACGCAGCAAAGGCATGGACCTGACCAGCAACTGGCTGCTGGCCGGGGTCGACATCGACGCCATCGTCGCCAACAACGACGAGATGGCCATTGGTGCCTCCATGGCCCTGCAACAGGCCGGCAAGGCCAAGGGCGAAGTGCCGGTGGTGGGCATCGACGGTCTGCCCGACGGCCTGAACGCGATCAAGCGCGGGCAACTGGCCGCCTCAGTGTTCCAGGACCCCAAGGCTCAGGCGGCCAGTGCCATGCAAGCGGCGCTGAAGCTGATCAAGGGTGAGCCGGTGGAGACCTTTGTCTGGGTGCCCTACCAGTTGATCCGCCCGGAGCAGGTGGCGAGCTTCGAGCAGCACTTCAAGTAGCAGCCGGTTAATCGGCATCGAGGGTCAATACCGGCCCTCGAAGGCCTCTTCGACCCGCATCAGTTCAGGCGCTGGCTCATCAACCCATGCAGCACGCCCAGCCGCAACCCGGGCTCCGAAGGCGCCATGCGCTCGACGCCAAACACCTTGAAAACCGCCAGCATCAGCGCCAGGCCACCGGGCAGGCTGCCGAGGCGCTGGGGTTGCAGCCCCAGCAGCCTGAGCTGGCGAACGTGCCCGACCTGCAGCAGGCGCAGGGACAAACGCAGCAAGCCGCCGTAGGTGATGCCCTCCTCCCCGGCATCGTTCAGGCCGTTGGCCTTGAGCACCTTGGCCAGCATGCGCGCGGTGCCCGATGAACCAATGGCCTGCTGCCAACCCAATTCGCGGTAGCGCTGGGCCACCCGTTCGAATTGCCGACAGGCCACGCGTTCGGCTTCCAACAGGCCGGTGGCGCTGATGACACCACCCGGGAAATAGCGAGTGCCGAAGGTGCCGCTGCCGATGGCCAGGCTTTCGGTGAGCAGTGGTTGGCTGCCCTGGCCGATGATCAATTCGGTGGAGCCACCGCCGATGTCCACCACCAGGCGCCGGTCCTGTTGCAAGGGGTCGGCATGGGCGATCCCGGCGTACACCAGGTGGGCCTCTTCCTGACCGCTGATGACATCGATGCGAAAGCCCAGGCGGCGCTCGGCACCGTGGAGAAACAGCCGTGCATTGTCGGCTTCACGCACCGCGCTGGTGGCCACGGCACGCACCCGTCCGGGCTCGAAGCCCCGCAAGCGTTTGCCAAAACGCGCCAGGGCCTGCCAGCCGCGTTCCAGGGCCAACTCATCCAGCGCCCCGCCCTGCAAGCCTTCGGCCAGGCGCACCGGTTCACGCAGGGTCTTGACGGCCTGGACCTGCCACTGCCGATCGCGCTTGAGGGGTTGCCCGATCATCAGGCGAAACGCATTGGAGCCCAGGTCGATGGCGGCATACAGGGGGCTTTCGCCTTTCATGGGCTGTGTTCCTGGCAAGTTCATCCGTTGGCAAGCACCCCTGCGCCGGCAGAGGGTTGGAGGGGATTTTGCCACTCGAAAGATGACGTCCGGATGACAGTGCCCAGGTATTTGAACGCTGGAACATGTCATCAAAACGTCATACGCCAGCCCGATACTGTGGCGAGCAACGCGTGCTCGTTGTTCTGGCTGCCAGGGTTATGGCAGCTTTTTTTTGCCTTTTTTTCAGCCCCTGCCCAGCGCCAGCCGGGCACCGGTCATCAAGGGGCCACTGGCACGTCCGCCTGACCCGTGGCGGTCAGCGCCGCACGCACCAGGCCATCGGCTTTCTTGCGCTCGACAAACTCTCGCACGTAGGCCGCACCGGCCTGGCGCTCGCGGGGCACGGCCATGGCTTGGCGAATGGCGGTGAAGGCACCGTCCAGCACCCGATAACGGCGGTCCGCGTCGGCCACTTTTTGCAGCGGCTGGCGCACCCCGGCGGCGGCATCCAGGCCCTGGGCAATGTACAGGTCCACCGCCGCGGCCGAGGTTTCTGCACGTTCCAGTTGCGCATGCTGCAGGGTGCGACTGAGGAACAGGTCATAGGCCGCACCCTTGCCCACCGCGAGGCGCAGGCCCGGCTGGTCAAGATCCGCGACCGCCTGATAAGGCGCGTCGGCCGCCACCAGGTAAGTGCCTTCGATGATCACATAGGGTTCGCTGAAGGCGATCTGCTCTTCACGCACCGGCTCGATGGCCAGGAACGCCAAGTCCCAGGCGCCCTGCTCCAATGCCGCGAAAACCTTGCCCGCCGCGTCGAAGGTCTGCAACTCCAGGCCCACGCCCAGTTCCTCGGCCAACGCCTTAGCCAGGGCTACGGACACGCCCTGGGGCTTGCCGTCCGCGCCCGGCTGGGCCAGCACCGGGTTGCCAAAATTGATCGCGGCGCGCAACACGCCCTGGGGGGCCAGGTCGGCCAGGACTGCGGGGGAAATCACACTCATCATCGGCTCCAGATCGGGAAATGGCGCAAGCACCCTTACCAGAAAGGCAGGGATCAGGAAAGGATCAAGCCGCCCCTGACCATCCGTCCGCCAAGCCTGTAGGATACCGCCCACCTCAAATTGCCCCACAGGAGCGCCCATGAACGACACCCCTTACCGCTTGACCCTGGGCGCCGACGCCGAAGCCATGGCCGAGGTGCGACAGGGCCTGGAGCGCTTCAATGCGCAGAGCATCGGTCACTCCCAATATGAGGACTTCCAGCTCTACGCCCGCGATCAAGAAGACCAGGTCATCGGCGGCCTGTTCGGCAATGTCGGCATGGGCTGGCTGTACATCGACTACCTGTGGCTGAACGATGAAAAGCGCAGCCACGGCCTGGGCAGCGCGTTGCTCAAGCGGGCCGAAGAGTACGCCCTCGACCTGGGTTGCAAAGGGGTGTTTCTCTACACCTACAGCTTCCAGGCGCCGGGGTTCTATCAGAAACAGGGCTATCAGATCATGGGGGTGCTGGAGGATTGCCCGCCGGGCCACCAGCGCTTCTACCTGAAAAAGCACTTGCCGGCGTAAAGCGCTGGCGGGCCAGCGGGCGCCTCAACTGCCGCTCGGCTGGAACTGCTTGCGGTACGCCGCCGGCAGCAGGCCGACCCGCTGTAGAAACAGGCGGCGGAACGAGTTGCTGTCTTCGTAGCCCACGGCGTAGGTGATGCTGTCCAGGGTCATGCGGGTGGATTCGAGCAGTTGCTTGGCCTTTTCCAGGCGCAACGCCTGCAGGTACGCCAGGGGGGTGTAGCCGGTGGCGTCCTTGAAGCGCCGCTTGAAGTTGCGGGTGCCAAAGGCGAAGCGCTGGGCCACGTCGTCGATCAGCAACGGTTGCTGGAAATGCTCCTCCAGCCAGTCCTGGACCCGCAGGATTTCACCATCGCCGTGGTGCTTGGGCAGCGACCACAGGGCATACACCGATTGCTGGGTGCGCACGTTATCCACCAGCAGGTACTTGCCGCATTTCTGCGCCAGTTCCAGGGACGCGAAGCGCCGCACCAGGTGCAGCAACAGGTCCATGGCCGCACTCGCCCCGCCGCTGGTGATCAACCGCTGGTCCTCGCAGAGAATCTGCGCGGCGTCCAGACGCACCGTGCCATAACGGCGCCGGAACAGGTCGGCGAACGCCCAGTGGGTGGTGGCCCGCATCCCGTCCAGCAGCCCGGTTTCCGCCAGCATGAACGCCGCCGTGCACATGGAGGCCAGGACCGCGCCCCGGGCATGCTGCTGGCGTAGCCATGGCCCGTACGCGGCAAAAGCCGGCAAGGCGTCCTTGAGGGTGAAAAGGAAGCCGGGGATCAGCACCAGATCGGTGTGCACGGCTTCGGTGAGCGCCACGTCGACCCGCAGCACCTGCCCGCCCCACGCCGCCACATCGGCGCCGTCCAGCGATGCGCAAACCACCTCGAACGGCTGCCCCGAGCCCTCCGCAAACAGGTTGGCGGCGCTGAGCATTTCCAGGGCCAGGGTGGCGCTGGCGGCGGAACATTGGTCCGCCAATAACAAGGTGATGTGCATAACCCGGCCTATTGCGCTTTTCGCATGAAATAAGTCATTTACGCACCTACTGTAACTGAAGCCGGATCCTTAGAGTGCAACGCTCATTCATTGATCGGCGTGCTTATGAATCTCTGGTTCCGACTTTTGCTCATGCTTTTTCGTCGTCCCTGGCTCAAGCCCGTCGACGGCCTCGCCACCACGGTTACCCGCATGCGCGTGTGGCCGCTGGACCTGGACCTCAACCGCCACGTAACCAATGGCCGCTACTTCACCCTGGCCGATGTCGGGCGCATGGATTTCGTCCTGCGCACCGGGGCCTTTCGCGTGGCCTTGCGGCACCGGGCCGTGCCCATCGTCGGTGATGTGTGGGGCAAGTTCCGCCGCGAGCTGAAGCTCTTCGAAGGCTTCGAGATTCACACGCGGATGCTTGGCTGGGACGAAAAGTGGAGTTTTATGGAGCACCGTTTTGTCAGCCGTGGACGGGTGATCGGTGTGGTGGTGATGCGCGGCCTGTTCCGCTCGGCCAAGGGCACGGTGGCGCCGGGGGCGTTTTTGCATGAGCTGGGCCTGTCCGAAGCATCGCCACCGATGCCGCAGTGGCTCAAGGACTGGTCGCAAAGCTGCGACGACATGAGCCAGCAGCTGCGCGCTCAAGAAGCCCCCGCAGCCACCCTGCCCTGATGCCGGCCGCCGTAGCGACAGGCTGGGGTTTCAGCCGATCGGCGGCCGCGTCAGGTTGACCCATTCCTGCACCGCCGGGTGCTGCCATTGGCGCTGCGCGTAGGCCACCAGGGCCGGCGGCACCGGGTCGCCGTTGAGGATCAGCCGGTTGAGCATCAGCGCCAGGTCGACATCAGCAATCGACCATTGGCCACACAGGTACTCGGCATTCCCGACCAGCAACGCCTGGGCAGCCTCGATCAGTTTCTGTGCTGCCGACGCGGCCTGCGGCGACAACGGCCCGGCCTTGACGCCATAGAACACCACCAGGGTCGAACGCTCCTGGCGAATCGGCAGCAAGTCACTGCGCAACCAGGCCTGGACTTGCCGGGCCCGCGCCCGTTGCACCCAATCCTCAGGGTAAAGCGCCGCTCCGGGGAAGGCTTCGTCCAGGTACTCGGTGATGGCCGACGACTCGGACAAAGCCAACTCGCCCTGCACCAGGGTCGGTACACGCCGGGTCAGCGACAGGCTGGCGTAAGCCGGCGCCTGGTGCTCGCAGGCCTCCAGATCGAGGGGAATGACCTCGAACTCAAGGCCCTTGTGCCGCAGCGCCACAAACACCGACAGGGCGTAAGGGCTGGTGAATTGAGCATCGACATACAAACGCAGGGGCGAAGGCTGGGTCACGGCACATACTCCATCAAGGGCTGAAAAACAGGCAACTGCGGCCACGCTACGAGATCCCCCGCCATAAATAAAATTCATGATTTTCATGCCGGCATTCCGTAGAGGAATAGTTGAAGAAAAGCTTCAAGCGGCAAGCGGAAAGCTCCAAGTGGCAAGCGTCAAGCTTGCGGCTTACAGCTTGCCGCTTTTGGGCATACCATGCCGCCACGCCAAACCTGCCGAGCCCCCTCATGATCAAAGCCAGCCTGCGTAGCCACCTGACCCTCTGGTTTACCGGATTGTCGCTGCTCACCCTGGTCAGCGTGGGTTTCTATGTCGGCCATATCGCCACCGAGCAAATCAGGCAGTCCCGTGGCAATGCCTTGTTGAGCATTGCCAAATCCACCGCGGCGCTGTTGGGATCGCAACTGCGCGAACGGCAGTTGGAAACCTACCTCCTCAGCCGCGCGCCCTACTTGGAGCACGGCAACCTGGATGACCCGGATATCCTGGCGTCGATGCAGTTGCGCACTCAGTCCCGTGCCGAGTACGCCTGGATGGGCGTGGCCGACGCCGAGGGGCGTGTGCGCCAGGCGGTGAACGGCCTGCTGGTGGGCCAGTCGGTGCAACAACGCCCCTGGTTCCAGGCGGGGCTGCGCGGTGACTACACCGGCGACCCCCACGAAGCGCTGTTGCTGGCCAAGCTGCTGCCGGGCAACGCCGGGGGTGAGCCTTTGCGCTTTATCGACTTTGCCGCGCCGATTCGAAATGCCCAGGGCCAGGTCATCGGGGTGCTGGGGGCCCATGCGCATTGGAGCTGGGTCACGCGGATTGTCGAATCGGCGGTCCTGGGCAAAGACAGCCAGGACCTTGAAGCGCTGATCATCGACCACGACGGCAAGGTGCTGTACCCGGAAAGCCTGACGGGGCAACAGCAACCCAGCCTGCTGTTGCTTGACGCCAACGGCGGGCACCCCGGGTGGACCACCGCCAACGACTACCTGACCAGCGTGGTGGCGGTGCCAACGCCGTCGAGCAGCGGCCTGGCCTGGTACATCGCGGTGCGCCAACCGCTGGACATCGCGCTGCAACCGGCGCGCCTGCTGCTGTACAAACTGCTGGTGCTGGGGGTGATCGCCGCGCTGGTGTTCGGCCTGGTGGCCTACTACCTGGCGCTGAACCTCAGCCGCCCGATCGAGCAACTGGCCAGGCTGACCCAACAGGTCCAGGCCCAGCAGCCGGGGGTGACCTTCCCTCGGGAGCATTCGGTGCGGGAAATAGCCCAACTGGGCCAATCGATCCAGAGCATGACCGAGTCCCTGCTGCTCAAGGAGCGCGAGTTGCAAGACGCCAATGCGTCCCTGGAAAAAACCGTCGCCCTGCGCACGGCGGCCCTCAGCGAGGCCAATGCCGAACTGTTGAAACTGGCGACCCACGACGCGCTCACCGGGGTCTACAACCGCCGACGCTTCGATGAAAAGCTCAGCGAGTGCAGCCTGTCGTTCCAACGCACCGGGCACCGTTTCGGCCTGTTGTTTATCGACGCCGATCACTTCAAGCAAATCAATGACAACCACGGCCATGCCGTGGGCGATGAGGTGCTGTACAAGCTGGCGCAGTTGATCGAACAGCACACCCGCGCCACCGACTTCGTCGCCCGTTATGGCGGCGAGGAATTCGCCGTGCTGCTGCCCAACATCGCGGCCCCGGACAGCCCGGAAGTGGTGGCCGAAAAGATCCGCGCCGCCGTCGCCGATGGCACCTTCCCCGGTGTCGGGCAAGTCACGGTGAGCATCGGCATCAGCGTGGCCGACGCGGCAGACAGCAACAGCACGGCACTGATCAAACGTGCCGACCAACAGCTGTATCAAGCCAAATCATCGGGCCGCAACCGGGTCGCCTGAGGCCGCAACCAGCGCAGCTCAGGCGCCTTGAATCACCCCCTTGAGCACGTTTTTGAAATGCTCCAGCTGGGCCTCGCCAAAGGCGCCAAACACCTTGTCCTGCTGCTCTCGGGCAATGGCCCACAAGCCTTCGGTTTCGTCGATGCCCTTGACCGTCAAGCGCACCCGCTCGCCCTCGTCGCTGACCAGGCCTTTGCGCTTGAGGTTGGCCACCGCTTCGTCAATTTCCCGGGCCGGCATCGCCACCTCACGCTGCAGATCGTTGAGGCTCAACCCGGCGTCATTCTCCAGCACCATCAACATGCGCGCCTCGCTGGTGCGCAGCCCGGTGGACAGTTGTCGAGGCTGGTAACTGGCCTGATAGGCCCGCAGCGCCTGGGTCATCAGGTAATACAGGTTGTGGCTCAGGCGCCCCTGGAAGTGACTGCTGGGGGCCTGCCCTTCCCCGCGGCGGGTCATGCGGGTGTGGGGCAGGACCATGGAATAGGCACCCTGGTGATAGAGCAGCGGCGAGCGACCACAGTCGTCAAAGGCCAGCACCTTGCCGATCATGATCCAGTGGTCGCCGCCGTCCACCTGCTGGTATTTCTCGCAATGAAAACGCGCCGAGCAGTCGGCCAGCAGCGGCGCACCGCCGGGGCCGGGAACGAAGTCGATGGCGGCAAAGCGGTCATCGCTGGGCCGGGCGAAGTTGTTCGACACATCGATCTGGTCGGCCGCCAGCACGTTGACCGCAAAATGGCCGGACGCCTCGAACACCTCGTGGCTGCTGGAGCGCTTGTCGATGCTCCAGAGAATCAGCGGCGGGTCCAGGGACACCGAGTTGAAGCTGTTGGCGGTCACCCCGACCTTGCGCCCGTCTTCCGTGGCGGCGGTGACCACGGTCACACCGGTGGCAAAATTGCCCAGGGCGCGGCGAAAGGCATGGGTGTCGAAAGCGTGATCAGAAACAGTGGGCATACAAGACTCCTGGGCCATCGTGCGTGGACGGCCTCGATTGTTGTAAGGGGCAGCGAATCCCGGCGAAGGGGCTCAAACCATGCTGGGATCGGGCTCCAGGCCCATCAGCTCGCGCCCGAGGATCTGCGCGCAGACGTCGTAGTCGGTGTAGGCATGGGCGCCGGTCAGGTGGGCATCGCGGAACAGCCGTTGCAGCTCATTGGTTTCGAACCAGGCGCCGCCGCCAGACGCCTCCATCAAGCGGTCCACGGCCTGGATGCACATCTTGGTGGCATAGCCCTGGTTGGTGCGCCAGAAGGCCAGGGTCTCCCGGCTCGGGTAGACCTGGCGCTCGCTGTGCTCGGCATGCTCCTGCCAGGTTTTCTCCAGAAAGGCCCGGGCCGCCGCCACCTGGTGGGTGGACTCCGCCAAGCGCATCAGGGCCGGGGTCGCTGCCCCCACCGCCGCGCCGGTGTAGGCGCGGACCCGGGTGCGGGTTTTCTCGCGGAACACCTCGAGCATGCGTTCGGCCACCCCCAGGCTCACCGTGGAAAAGCCACTGGCGAAATACGGACGATACGGCGAGTAGAAAATCTTGCTGTCGGGGTACAAACCAAAGCCCGCGGACTTGCCTTCCATCATGTCCTTGGCTTTCTGGATGTGGTGTTCCGGGACGAACACGTTATCGATGATCAGGGTCTTGCTGCCGCTGCCGCGCATGCCGACGCCGTACCAGTCATCGCGGATCTGGTAATCCCGGCGCGGCAATACCGCAAAGCAATAGTCCTGAGTGCCTTCGGCGTTCTTGCGGCGAAAGCCGACGATGGCCCACTCGGCGTGGTCGCACCCGCTGCTCCAGCCCATTTCGCCGCTGAACATCACCCCGCCTTCGACCTCTTCAGTGCGCCCGAACGGCGCGATGCTGCTGCTGGCGGTGGCGTCCGGGTCATCGCCCCAGACGTCCTGCTGGGTCTGGGCGGAAAACATCGCCAACTGATGACTGTGGGTGCACAACAGGCTCATGGCCCAGGCGGTGCTGGCGCAGGCCCCGGCCAGCAGGGCGATGCAGTCGGCAAACTGCGGCAGGGAAATTTCCATCCCGCCGAATTTCTTCGGCTGGAACGCCCGGTGCAGGCCGATGCTTTTCAGCAAGGCAATATTGTCGGCGGGGACGGTCCGGTCCCTCTCCGCCTGGAAGGCATTGGCGGCGATGGCGGGCAGAAGGGACTTGAGGTCTTCGAGCAGCGGGTTTGGCTTTTTCATGGGCGGACTCTTTTATTATTGGCGTCTGCTGACCCTGCCGACCCTGGCGCTGCTGATCGCTGAGCGGCTAGGGAGTGTCGGGGATCAATGCTCTGAGCCAGCCCAGTATGCGTAACCGGTGCGCGCCGAAAAATGCACGTTCCAGATAGAAGATTGCACTTTTCATGGCCTGTGCAAGCAAGTGCCTACCGTCCATGAGCGCCACGGGCGCCGCTTACCCTTTGTTCTTTTTCAAGCGCTTCATGCGCTCGCTGGCACGCTGCACGGCGGCCATCTTCTCCGGACGCTTCATGCGCTTCCATTTACGGATGTCGTCCTTGGTCCGCCCGCAACTGACGCACAGGTCACCGCTCAACTGGCACAAGGCAACACAGGGGTTCTCGATGTCCTTGGCCACGAATCAGCCCCGCCCCGGGCGCAGGCGCGCCAGGCGTTGTTGCCAATCGCCGCCGTTGGCACGGCGGCAAGCCTCTTCATTGTCGAACAGCACATGCCGCGCCAACGGGTTGAGCGAAATGTCGGCCTGATCCAGGGCCGTGGCCGTCAGGGCCAGCATGTGCTCGCCCTGCCCAGCGGCCAGGGCCTGCTCCTGATGGGCCTGGGTGTCGAATATCCACACCACCCGCAGGCTCGATGGAAACGCCGCGTAATCCACCTCGTGGGTCAGCCAACTGAAGCCGACGATCTGTGCCTTGGCGGTTTCACAGGCCTCAGTCAGGGTGGTGGCCAGGCGGCGCTCGATCTGCGCCTGCTCACGCTTGCTCAACAACATGCGGGGTCCTTGAAGGGGCTGAAAAAGGGCCGCAATCATACGCCAACCCGTGCGGCTACCGGCGAGCAAACACCGATTGCGGGGACAAAGCCTGCACAGGTACTATTGCGAACGATTCACACTCACAACTGGAAAATCCACCGGTGCAACCCTCCGCTAGCCATAAGCTCGGCTTTTTTTTCAGCGACCATCACCGCTGGCTGCTGCAGCACATCCACAAGCGCCTGCGCAATCGCGCCGACGCCGAGGACACGGCGGCCGATACCTTCTGCCAGTTGCTGAGCGCCCGGGTGGATCCCGACACCATCGAACAACCGCGCGCCTACCTTTCGACTATCGCCCGCCGACTGATCTTCGACCGGCATCGCCGACGCCAGTTGGAACTGGCCTACCTGGAGCGCTTGTCAGCGCTGCCCGAGGCGCTGGCGCCCTCCCCCGAAGAACAGCTGCAACTGCTCGAAGCCCTGGTGGCCATCGACCGCGCCCTTGATGGCTTGCCGGCACTGGTCAAGGCGGCGTTCCTCTACAGCCAGCTCGACGGCCTGAGCTACGTGGCCATCGCCCAAAAGCTCGAGCTGTCGGAACGCACGGTCAGCCGCTACATGAAACAAGCCCTGCGCCAGTGCTACCTGAGCGAGCTGGCGCCGTGAGCCAAACGCGCCTGGACCCGGTCAGCGAGCAGGCCATCGACTGGATGGTGCGCCTGCGGGCCGACGCCCCGGATGCCGCCCTGCAAAAGCGCTTCAACGCCTGGCTGCTCCAGGACCCGGCCCACGCCCTGGCCTGGGAACGCCTGCAGGAACGCCTGGGCGGCGCCTTTCAAACGGTGCGCAACCTCGACCGCCGGGTGCCCGGGCAAGCCGGTGAAGCCCGCCAATTACTGCTCAAGCCGGCGGGTTCGCGGCGCGAGGTGCTGCGTGCCTTCGCCGGCCTGGGCCTGCTGGGTGGCGGCCTGTGGCTGGCTGCACGCAGCCCCTTGGGCGACTCACTGCTGGCCGACCTGCACACCGGTCGCGGCCAGCGCCAGGACATTACCCTGGCCGACGGCAGCCGCCTGAGCCTGAACGCCAACAGCGCGGTGGACCTGCAATTCGATGCCCGCCAGCGGCTGGTGATCCTGCGCCACGGCGAGTTGGTGATCCAGGTCGCGGCCGACCCTCTGCGGCCGTTGCGGGTGCGCAGCGCCCAGGGTGAAGTGCAAGCCCTGGGCACGCGCTTCCTGGTCAGCCAGGAAGCGGACGCCACCCGGGTGGTGGTGCTGGAGCACTCGGTGCGGGCGACGCTGTTCGACGGCACGCAACGGGACTTGGCGCAAGGCCAGGCGGCCATGCTGTATGCCCGGCGCATCGACAGCCTGGGCAGCGACCAGCGGCACCGCGCCGACTGGCTCGATGGCCGCCTGAATGTACTGAACGACCCGCTGGAGCAAGTGGTGGACGCCTTGCGCCCTTATCACCGCGGGTTTGTCCGGGTGGCGCCGGAGATCCGTGAGCTGCGGGTCCAGGGCGTGTTTCCCCTCAATGACCCGGAACGGGCCTTGGCGGCCCTGGCGGAAACCCTGCCCATTCGCGTGGATCACTACAGCCCCTGGCTGACCCTGGTGCGCGCGAAAAACAGCCGTTGAAGTTTTTTTTGGAAATCTTTCTTATTTGTGTCTGGTTTTCATTTCTCGTCCCACCTATCTCCTGACGAGTTCACACAATCAGGAGAATGCCGTGTTCAACCCTTGGCCCCACGCCCTTTCCGTCGCCGTTGCCTTGGCGACCCTGGCCAGCCCGGTGCTGGCCCAGGAACAGACCCAGCGCTTTAACTTGCCGGCCGGCCCCCTGGCCGCCACGTTGAATGCCATTGCCAGTCAGAGCGGGCAAATTGTGTCCCTGGAACCGGCGCTGGTGCAGGGCAAACAGGCCCCGGCAGTGGTCGGCCAGATGACTCCCGCCCAAGCCATGCACAGCGCCCTGGCGGGCAGCGGTCTGCAATTGCGGGTCACCGAGCAAGGCAACTTCAGCGTGGAGCCGGCCACCAGCAGCGGTGACACCCTGCAACTGGGGGTGACCAGCATCGTCGAGCGCAGCGCCGACGCCACCACCGAGGGTTCGGGCTCCTACGCGGCCAAAGCGGTGACCATCGGCAAGGGCAGCCACAGCCTCAAGGAAATCCCCCAGTCGATCACCGTCATGACCCGTAAGCAGATGGACGACCAGGGCATCACCGACCTCAAGGACGCGGCCAACCTGACCACCGGCCTGGTGGGCGTCCAGGGTGTGGGCAAAGGCATGATCCTGACGTCGCGCGGCTTCCAGATCGACGACTGGCAATACGACGGGGTGCCGATCCCGCGTAATACCTATTCCCTGGGCAACTGGGCCACCCAGGACCTGATTTTCTACGACCGCCTGGAAGTGCTGCGTGGCGCCTCCGGCCTGCTGCAAGGCACCGGCAGCCCGGGCGGCGCCATCAACCTGGTGCGCAAGCGCGGCCAGGCCACCCCCACCGTGACCCTCACCGGCAAGGCCGGGTCCTGGGACCACTACGGCCTGCAACTGGACGCCGGCGGACCGCTGAACGACAGCGGCACGATTCGCGGCCGCCTGGTCGCCGATGAGGACCAGAGCGATTCGTTCATCGACTACGAATGGAGCAAGACCCACTCGCTGTACGGGGCCCTGGACTTCGACCTGAGCGATGCCACCACCCTGGGCCTGGCGGTCAGCCGCACCGAAGCCGAGTCACGGCCAATGCTGCGGGGCCTGCCGCGCTACGCCAACGGCGAACCGGTGGACATCTCGCGCTCGACCTTCACCGGCTCGCGCTGGAACCACTCGCAGATCAACGTGACCACGCTCCAGGCCGATGTCGAGCATCGCTTCAACGATGACTGGACCTTGAAGGTCGGCGCCCTGCGCATGAGCGAAGACAACGATTCCACCCACCAGCGGGTGCAGACCGTGGATGACGGGCTCAACCCCGACGGCTCCGGCGTGAGCTATGCCGACTGGGTCACCGACTTCAGCAACACCAAGGTCGGCCTGGACGTCAACGTCACCGGGCGCTTTGAAGCCCTGTCCATGGACCAGGAAATCACCCTGGGGGGCAACTACTCCAAGCTGACCACCGACGACCGTTTTGCCCGGACCTTCAACGACGGCACCGATAACATTTTCGACATCGACCACAACCGTCCGGAGATCAGCTTCGACAACCTGCTCAACACCGCGGGTGCCGCGCCACCTACTCCCAGTACGATGTGCGGCAAAAAGGCCTGTACGGCAGCTGGCGGGTCAAGCCCATCGAGCCCTTGACCCTGATCCTCGGCTCACGGGTCAGTTGGTTCAACTACAGCTACAAAGCCAGCAACGAAACGGCTATCACCCACGCCATCAGCGTCAACGAGCCGAGCTACATGACCGAGACCGGGGTGGTCACGCCTTACGCGGGCGTGGTCTACGACCTGAGCCGGGAATGGGCGGTATACGCCAGCTACACCGATGTGTTCGAGCCGCAAACCAACCGCAGCACCAGCGGCTCGATACTCAAGCCGATCGTCGGCAGCAACTATGAAGTGGGCCTCAAGGGCGAATTGCTCGACGGCCAGGTCAACACCTCCCTGGCGCTGTTCCGCTACGACCAGGAAAACCGCGCCATCGAAGACCCTAGCTCCAACGGTGCCTGCGGCGGCAGCAACTGTTCCATGGCGTCGGGCAAGGTTCGCAGCCAGGGCCTGGAAGCGGAAATCAGCGGTGAAGTGCTCAGCGGCCTGCAACTCTTTGCCGGCTACACCTACAACACCACCCAGTACCTCGAAGACCCGGACAACAAAGGCCGCGTGTTCAGCCAATGGACGCCCAAGCACATGCTGCGGGTGTGGGGTGATTACCAGTTCAACGGCGACTGGAAGGCGGTCAGCACCGGCCTGGGCTTTACCAGCCAAAGCCATACCCTGGGCTACGAGCGCTTCTACGACGTGCCGGGCTACACCGTCTGGAGTGCCCGCGTGGCGTACCAGTTGAACCCGGAAATCAGCCTGGCGCTGAACGCCAACAACCTGTTCGACAAAAACTACTACGTCTCGGCCTACAACCAGCTCAACGGCAACAACAACTTCGGTGACCCGCGCAATTTCATGTTCAGCGTGAAATACACACCGACGTTCTGAACCGCCCCCGCAAGCGGCGCCCCTGACTCCAGGAGCGCCGTTCAGCGTTCTTGAGGCACCGCCTCAGTGGACGCTGCCCAAGGCGCTGAGCAACGGCCCGTCACGGCTATAGATGTCCGGGGCGTACACCACCCGCCCTTGGTCATCGGCCTGCACCGTCCAATAAGACAGCAGGATCGGCAGCGGCGCCGCCAGCCTGAATTCATGGGTCAGGCCGGTGGTCAGCAGTTCATCGGTGCGCCGGCGTTCTGCCGGGCTCAGCAACCAATCCCGCAACTGCAACGCCTGCTCGACCCGCACACAACCGGAACTGAATGCCCGCGGCCCTTTGCTGAACAGGCCTTGGCTCGGGGTGTCGTGCAGGTACACCGAGAACGGGTTGGGGAAGCGAATGACCATCCGCCCCAGGGGATTGCGCGGGCCGGCGCCCTGGCGCAGAAGGATATTGCCGGGGTGTTCCCAGTCGATGTCTTCCGGTGCCAGGGGCTGGCCTTCGCTGTCCAGGACTTCGAGGTTCTGACGGCTGAGGAAACTCTGGTCGCGACGGATCTCCGGCAGCTTGTCTTCACGCAGGATGGTCGGCGGCACGGTCCAGGTCGGGTTCAGGGTCAGGCGCGTGACCCGGGATTTGAGCAACGGCGTCTGGCGCTCGGCACGGCCCACCTGGGTGCGGGTCTGCCACACCGGCAAGCCGTCCCGGTACACGGTCAATTGTGCGGCCGCCACGTTCACCAGCACGCTGCTGGGCTCCAGGTCCTGGGCCAGCCAGCGCAGGCGTTCGAGGTTGAGCCGCAGTTGCTCGCGGCGCACGCTGGGGCTGATGTTCAACTCATTCAAGGTGCCCGGCCCGATCACCCCGTCGGCCTGCAGGGAATGGTTGAGCTGGAAGCTTTTCACCGCGTCCACCAACTCGCTGCCGTAGGTGTTTTCAACACTGACCTGGGGGCTGCTCAGGTAACCCTCGCTGAACAGCCGCTGGGTCAGCTCGGGCACCCGCACGTCTTGCATGTCCGGGCGCAGCAAAGGGCCGCTCGGCAAGGGCTGCCAATGGGGCAAGGCTTGCTGGCGCTGCTGGATATAGACATGACGCAGGTTGTGGTACTGAGCCAGGCGCGGGCGCGCCTGTTCAAAGGCCCCGGCGATGTTGTCCAGGCCGGGGTCGGCGATGGCCAGCAGTTCGGCCTGGTGATCCTCCACCAGCGGCTGGGCCCGCCACAGCGGTTCGAAGCGGGCCTGGGACAGGCGCCCGTAACGCAGGTCATGCAGGGCCAGCAGGTAACGCTGACTGATCTGGATATCAGCGCACAAGCCGTCGGGGGCATCGCCGGCGGGCAGCGGGTAATGGCTTGGGTCAAGGCCGTCGTCCGCCAGCAGCGGCAACTGCTCACGCAAGTTCGCCAGGCGGCCATTCACCGACCACAACGGAGCATCGCCGTGTTGCAGGTACAACGCCTGCAGCAGCTTCAGCGTTGGCGCATCCACCCGCAGCAACGCCGGGCACTGAGCCGTCAGCGAAGTTGGAGCCGTCAGCTGATCAGGAGCCGTCAGCGAACCTGAAGCCGTCTGCAAAACTGGAGCCGCCGGCTGCGGACCAGGAGCAGCCGTCTGCGAATTCGAAGGCGTCTCCAGTGAGCTTGGAGGCGTCGCCAGCGAACCCAGGGGGGCCGTCTGCGAACTCTGGGGCTCAGGTGCCGGGCTCGTGGGCAAACTCGGCAGCGGCATCAACGCCTCGGCGGCCACGACCAATGGCGCAGCGAGCACGCCCAGGCTCAAGTAACATGCGTATTTTTTGAACAACTGCTTTACTCCAATCCATGGCCATCACAATGATGGTCAACCTCCGCAGCGACTGCGCAAGACCCTCAAGCCAGGGGTCAAACCAGGCTGCTGGGAGGACGTCAGGACAATAGGATGTCAGGAGCCGAAGCGACCGTGGGGATTCTTTACACATGTTGAATTTTTTGTGCCGGCTCTGCCTGGCCAGCGCCACCCTTGTGGCCCTCTGCGGCACCGCATCCGCCGCCAATAGCGTCAGCCCGACGTTGTACAACAGCCTCAACCGCGCCGCGCCGGAACTCAATCCCCAGGCGCTGAAAGGTGCCCTCAGCGCCATGCAATGTGCGCTTAACAGCGGCGCCCGGCAGGCCCGCCACCTGGCGGTGATCGACTATTCCCAGCCGTCTACCGCCCGTCGCCTGTGGATCTTCGACCTGCGCAAGAAAACCCTGGTGCTGCGCGACCTGGTGGCCCATGGGCAAAAATCCGGGGAAAACTTCGCCACGCAATTCTCCAATCGGCTGGGCAGCAACCAATCCAGCCTGGGCCTGTTCCGCACCCAGGAAAGCTACGAAGGCAGCCACGGCTACTCCTTGCGCATGGACGGCCTGGAGCCGGGCTTCAATGACCGTGCCCGCGACCGCGACATCGTGATCCACGCTGCCGACTACGTGAGCCCACTGTGGAGCCAGCGCCAGGGCCGTATCGGCCGTAGCCAGGGTTGCCCGGCCGTGCGCCCGCAAGTGGCCCGTCAAGTGGTGGACAAACTCAAGGACGGCCAGTTCATGTTTTCCTGGTACCCGGACCAGCGCTGGCTCAAGACCTCGCCCTACCTCAACTGCCAGCCACGCCAGGTGGCGAGCATCCTCAACGCCAACGGCGGCTGACTCCAGCCGCCACCGGTGGCCGCTCAATAAGCGTAATGCTCAATCACCCGCCTGACCTGTTGCAGCGCCCCGAACAATGCGTCCAGTTCCACGGAACCCAGGGCCAGGCGCAGTGCATGGGGCACCGGCGCCGAGCTGACAAAGGGCTCGGCGGTGGACACCGAGACGTTCTCCCGCAGCAGCGCCATGGCCACCTGGTCGGCGCGCACCTCCTCGGGTAACCACAGCCAGAGAAAGTACGACGCCGGGTGCGCTACGTAATCCAGCCCGGCCAGCACCTCTCGTGCCAGGGCCTGGCGGGCTCGGGCATCGTCACGCTTTTCAGCCTCCAGGCGCGCCTGGGTGCCGTCCTCGATCCAGGCACAGGCCATCGCCGTCATCACCCCCGGCGTATTCCAGGTGGTGGCGCGCACGGCCCGCTCCAGCGCCGGCACCCAGGGCAGCGGCGCCACCACCAGGCCCACCCGCAACCCGGTGGCCACGCTTTTGGAAAACCCCGAGACATACACCGTCAACTCTGGCGCCAGGCTGGCCAGGGGCGGCGGCGGATCTTCAGCGAGAAAGGCGTAGGCGGCGTCCTCGATCATCAACAGGTCATGACGCCGGGCCAGCGCCACCAGGCGTTGCCGCCAGCCAAGGTCCAGCACCCAGCCCATGGGGTTGTGCAAGGTCGGCATGGCATACACCGCGCGCACCCGGCGGCGTCGGCACAGGTCCTCGAACGCCTGCAGATCGGGCCCCTCTCGGGTCAGGGGAATGGTCAGCAACTCCAGGCCATGGGCCTGCGCCACCACTTTGAAGCCGGGGTAGGTCAAGGCGTCGACGGCCACCACATCACCGGGCTTGAGCAAGGCCATCAGAGTGATCGCCAGGCCGTGCTGGGCACCGCTGACAATCAACACCTGCGCCGCCGTCGTGCTCAACCCGCGACACGCCAGGTGCCGAGCGATGATCGCCCGTTCATGGGCACGGCCGCTGTGGGGCTGGTAACGCAGCAACGCCTCCAGGTCCCCGCTCGCCGCCAACTGGCGCAAGGCCCCGCGCAGTAAATCGGCCTGCCCGGGCAAGGACGGATAGTTGAAGTTCAGGTCCAGGGTGCCCGGCGGGGTGGCCTGCTGATCGACGCCCTGGCCCGGCGGCAAGGCGCTTTCGCGGACAAAGGTGCCGCGCCCGGTCTCGCCGCTGACCAGGCCCATGGCCTCCAGCTCGGCGTACACCCGCGACGCGGTGACCAAGGCCAAGCCTTGCCGCGCTGCCAGCTCACGATGGGTGGGCAAGCGACTGCCAGGGGCCAGGACCCCAGCGCGAATATCCGCGGCAAAGGCGTCCACCAGTTGCTTGTATCGAGCGCGAGCCATAGGCAGATGTATCCATGACAATTATTTGATTGTGCTGATTCTCAACCCTAGGATCGGGCCACACAAGCGGCTCTCAACCCAAGGTTCCCCCATGCACATCAGCATCCTCACCTTCGAAGGCTTCAACGAACTCGACAGCCTGATCGCCCTGGGCATCCTCAACCGCATCAAGACACCAGGCTGGCGGGTGACCATTGCCAGCCCGACGCCCCAAGTACGCTCGATGAACGGTCTGGTGCTGGAACGGCACATCAGCCTGGAACAGGCCAACAGCGCCGACGCGGTGCTGGTGGGCAGCGGCATGCTCACCCGCGAAGTGGTGGCCGACCCGACACTGATGAGCCAACTGCGGCTGGACCCGACCCGGCAACTGCTGGGGGCGCAATGTTCCGGCACCCTGGTGCTGGCCAAGCTGGGGCTGCTGGGCACGGTCCCCGCCTGCACCGACCTGACCACCAAGCCCTGGGTCCAGGAAGCCGGTGTCGAGGTGCTCAACCAGCCGTTTTTCGCCCGGGGCAACGTCGCCACTGCCGGCGGTTGCCTGGCTTCGCAATACCTCGCTGCCTGGTTCATTGCCCGCCTGGCGGGGCTGGAGGCTGCACAAAACGCCATCCACTACGTGGCCCCGGTCGGCGAGAAAGAGGCGTATTTGGAGCGCGCCCTCCACAACATCCGCCCCTACCTGCCCGCCGACGCGTGACGCGGAAGGGTCCGCGAGCCGGGCTTAACGCGCCGCCACATCCTTGGGTTTGTAGAACAGGAAGTGGCCGATCTCGGTGGTCTTGATATAGGCCCGGGACCAATCGGGCGAGGCGCTGCGGTCATGGAAATACAGGGCGCCTCCGGTACGGTCCTGAAGTTGCTGATTGAGGGCCTTGCGCGCAATTTCCTTAGCGACGGTGTAACGGTCCTCTTCCTCGACCTGATCGGCCCGCCCGTCGCACCACCAGGAAAACTGGCAAGGGCTCTTCTCCGAACCCTGCTTGACCACCCCGCACACCGTGTCCGGGAACCCCTCGTGCCCCAGGCGGTTCAACACCACATTAGCCACGGCCTCCATGTCCGCCGACTCACCGCCCTTGGCTTCCCAGTAAATGGTCCGCGACAGGCAGGTAATGGCATCGTCCATGGGCGCCGTTCCGCTGGGGTCCACCGCCTGGACTTCGGTCTTGGTGATGGGCGCGGCCTTCGGCGCCTCGCTGACCGGCTCCTTGGCCGCGGCCTTCTGCTCCAGCACCTCGGCTTTATCCTCGGCAACGGCCTGCACCGCCGGCTGGCTCTCGGCCGCCCGCAACGGCCCGGTGAACAGCATGACGGTGAGGCAGGCAATGATTGAAATAACGCGCATGATCGACCCTTCTGCGTAATCCGATAAGACCCCATACCCGTGTGCCCTGCGCCCCGGTTCAAGGGGGCGGAGGGCACGCGACCTGAAAAGGCCAAGGCCTGCGCGGTAGGACGTCGATGGGGGCGAACGCGACGCGAAGGGCCTTATGGAATCGACACTGCGGCGCGCCATTCATTCCCAAGGCCATGAAACCTGCTCAACGGTCTGTTTCAGGCGCCGGGGCTCGCCACGCTGGGAGGACCCAGGCCCTGCCAATCCTCACGGCTCATCCGGTACACACGCACGGCGCGCTCGTGAAATTCAAGTTCGTCGTAGGCCTTGAATCCGGCACGCTCGGCCACCCGCAGAGAGGCGCCATGCTCCGGCTGGATAATCACCACCACCGAGGTCGCCAGGCCTTGGGAAAACACATGGGCCAGGGCACCTTGGGCGGCTTCGGTGGCCAGCCCCTGGTTCCAGAAGCGGGTGGCCAGGCGATAACCCAGGTTGGCCTCTTCCACGCCGTTGACGTCTTCCGGGCCGACGCCGCAAAAACCCACCAGTTGATTGGACGCCTTTTCCACCAGGGCCCAATGCCCCATGCCGTGATCGGCGTAACACTGCACGCACCAGTCGATGAACCGGCCCGTGATCTGTTCGTCACACACGCCACTCACCGAATACTCCATCACCTGCGGGTCGCTGAGGATCGCGGTAAGGGCCGGCAAGTCCTGCCGTGACAAGGGTCGGCCGATCAGCCGTGGGGTTTCAAATACCTGCATCCGTGGCTCCTTGTAGAGGTTCTGCCCATCCGTACCGCCCGGTTGGGCGGTGGGCGTCCTGGCCCCTGAAGAGCAGGATTATGCCGGACGCTCGGTGCAACGCCAGCTTCGTCCGCAACTGATCGGTCCAGGCGTCACGGGCCAGTGGCTGACTGGCCCAGGGCGCCACCCTCAAGTGCCCTTAGCCCAGGGTCTTGAGCAACGCCTGCAAGCGGTTGCGCCCGGCATCGCCAAGGGGGAACACCGGCAGGCGCGGGTCGCCCACGTCCAACCCGGTCAGCGCCAGACCCGCCTTGATGGTGGCCGGTAAACCGCCCTTGAGGATGAAGTCCAGCAACGGCAACTGTTGGTAGAACAGCGCGCGAGCCTGTTGCAGGTCGTTGTCCAGCACCGCTTGATAGAGCGCCAGGTTGAGCTGCGGAATCAGGTTGGGCGCGGCGCTGCACCAGCCCGCGGCACCGGCGATAAAGGCTTCCAGGGCCAGGGGGTTGCTGCCGTTGTAGAACGGCACCTGACCTTCGCCCTGCAGGTGCAGTTGGTGCATGCGCTGGATGTCGCCGCTGCTCTCCTTGACCATGGTCACGTTGTCCACCGCCTTGACGATTTTCAGGATCAGTTCCACCGAGAGGTCGGTGCCACTGGTGGCCGGATTGTTGTACAGCATGATCGGCACGCCGACGGCCTCGCCGATGGCCCGGTAGTGGGCAAGGATTTCCGCCTCACTGAGTTTCCAGTAGGCCGTGGGCAGCACCATCAAGGTGTCGGCGCCACGGGCCTCGGCAAAGCGTGCACGGCGCACGGCCTTGGCGGTGGTCAGGTCGGAAACGCTGACCACGGTCGGTACGCGCCGGGCCACATGCTCAAGGCTGAACTCACAGACGTGGTCCCATTCCCGGTCGCTCAGGTAAGCCCCTTCGCCGGTGCTGCCCAATGGCGCGATAGCGTGCACGCCACCGGCAATCAGGCGGTCGATGGAACGCCCGAGGGCTTCCAGGTCCAGCTCTTGGCCGTTGGCGGTAAAGGGGGTGACGGTGTAGCCGATGATGCCGTGCAGGATGGGGGTCGACATTGGGTTTCTCCGGGGGCGCAAGTCAGGGGTCAGTTCAGGCAATCGGCGTGTTGCTTGAGGCATTGCCGAGTGAAGTAGTTGAAGGCCGCAGCGTGGCGCTTGGGCCGTGCAATCCAGTCGTGGGCTTCACGCCCCAGCTCAGGCTGGATGGGCTGGATGGCGCCGGCGGCCATGGCCAGCAGTTGCAACTTGGCGGCGCGCTCGAACAGCTGGGCGATGACACAGGCTTCCTCGATGCTGGCCCCGGTGGACAGCTGGCCGTGGTGCGACAGCAGGATGGCGCGCTTGTCGCCCAGGGCCGCGGAGATGATCTCGCCCTCCTCGTTCCCCACCGGAACCCCCGGCCAGGCCGGCAGAAATGCACAGTCGTCGTAAAGCGGGCACAGGTCCATGTGGGATACCTGCAACGGCACCTCCAGCATCGACAGCGCAGCAACATGGGTCGGATGGGTGTGGATGATGCAGTTCACGTCCGGGCGAGCCCGGTACACCCAGGTGTGGAAACGGTTGGCCGGGTTGGGCATGCCGCGACCTTCGAGCACCTCCAGGTCTTCGTTGACCAGCAACAGGTTGCCGGCGGTGATCTCGTCAAAGCCCAGGCCCAGTGCCTGGGTGTAATAGGTACCGGGCTGCGGGCCACGGGCGGTGATCTGCCCGGCCAGGCCCGAGTCATGGCCGTGCTCGAACAGAATGCGGCAGGTCAACGCCAGCTTTTGCCGGTCGGTCCACGTATTATCCGCCAGGGTATTTTGCATCTGGGTCAGCGCCTGCTTGAGCAGTTGCGCCTTGGGTAGTGCTAAGGTCTCGGCCATGTCGGTGTCCTTGAGTCGTTGCAATGGACGTCGGATTTACCCACCCGCTGCCGGCAAGATTGCCGCTTGCCAGGCAGTCTGGGGAAAGCAAATGACACTAAAGATGCTATATGACACAAAGTGTCATTGGCAAGGATCAATCGTTGCTTCCTTGATGGATTAATCGCTCTACATGTCTATCCGTTTGAAATTACTGAGAAAAAAACTTGGCGTAACCCTCGAAGCGCTGGCGGAAAAGTCCGGCATGACCAAGAGTTACCTGTCGAAAGTCGAGCGCGGGCTGAACACCCCGTCGATTGCGGCGGCGCTGAAGCTGGCCAAGGCGTTGAACGTCAAGGTCGAGGAATTGTTCGCCGAAGACCGCATCGGCCTGGGCAGCTACAGCCTGGTGCGCAGCGACGAGCGCCAGTCCCTGGCAGCCAACGACCAGGCACCGGGCTATGCGGTGCTGGCCCATCAGGTCAGCGAGCGCAGCCTGTTGCCCTTCATCATCTACCCGCCCCGGGAGTTCACCGACAAGACCTTCAAGGAGCACACCGGCGAAGAGTTCCTGTTCGTCCACGAGGGCCAGGTGGAGGTGGACTTCATGAACGAGCGAGTGATCCTCAACCGTGGCGATGCCCTCCACTTCAACGCGCAAAAGCCCCATCGGCTGCGCTCCCTGGGCGAGGTCCAGGCGCAATTGCTGGTGGTGGTCCACAGCAGCGACGAGTAAGCGCGACGACCCCGTCCGGCACCCAGAATAAAAATCAACAAGGTGAAAGCATGCACAACCCTCCCCTGCAAGACGTCACCGCGCCGGAAGGCGTTTGCTACGGCTGTGGCGGCAACAACCCCCACGGCCTGCACATCAAGAGCCGCTGGCACGAAGACGGCGTGCACCTGGTCGCCGAACACCTCCCGGACGCCCAGTACTGCGGCTGGCCCGACTTGGTGTACGGCGGCCTGATTGCCATGCTGGTGGACTGCCACTCCAACTGGACCGCCATGGCCTACCACTACCGGGCGGAGCAGCGCGCGCCCGGCAGCCTGCCGCGCATCGACTGCGTGACCGGCAACCTGGGGATCAAATTCATCAAGCCAACGCCCATGGGCGTACCCTTGACCTTGCGGGCGCGGGTCGAAGGCGAGGTCGGGCGCAAAAGCCGGGTGATCTGCGAGGTGTATGCGGGCGAGGTGCTGACGGCGGTCGGCGATTCGGTCTTCGTCCGGGTCGATACCCGGCAACTGGCGGCCAACGCTCACGGTCGGGACGACTGAGCACGCCGCGCAGGCAAGGCGCGCATCAAAGCCCTGCCCCTGTGCGACGGTTTACCAATCCCGGGTGGCGATCAGCTCTTCGATGTCGGCGTCAAAACCATAGGCACTGGCAATGACCGCGAAGTCGGTGCCGATGCAATCCCGGGCAGCGGTTTCGATCTCGCTGCCGTTCTCCTCGAACTCCTCGGCCAAGGCATTGAAGTCATCGGTGGTGGCCTGGGTGATTGCGTACAGTTCAGTCAGGCCTTGGGGGGATTCGGCCTCAATGGTGGCGCACATGTCCAAGAGCAGTTGCTGCCCCTTGGCCACCAGGTGGGGCGGGAAATACGCGTCCTGGGTCATCTCGGCCAGGAATGGATAATTTTTCAGTTTTTCGTTGCTGATGGTCATGGCTGAGCCGCTCCCTGGAGTTGAAATACTGCCGCTCAAAATCGGCAGCGGCACGTTAAACGTTGGGGCCTGACCTGCCAAGCAAAACTGCGGAAGCCGAACTTCCCCGGCTTGCTGCCGATCGTCTAGTGTGAAGGCTGTCGTCGGCGCCCCGCTGCCGGCACCGCCCTTCCGCCCTCCCTCACGAGCACCCTGCCATGCCCCGAGCACTGCTGGTTCTGATCGAGTTGACACCCCAGGCCCTGGAGCGCCTGCAGGCCGCCGGCTTCACCCCTCATGTGGCGCTGTCTGCCATGGACAAGGCCGCAGCCTTCGAGACCCTGGGCCCACAGGTCGAGGCGGTGCTGACCAACGGCTCCACCGGCCTCTCGGCCGCCGAAATCGCGGCGTTGCCCCAACTGACAATCATTTGTGCCCAGGGCGCCGGCTATGAACAAGTCGACCTGACGGCGGCCCGAGCCCGGGGCATTGTGGTGACCCACGGCCCCGGTACCAATGACGCGTCGGTAGCGGACCACGCCCTGGCCCTGCTGCTGGCAATAGTCCGTGGCATTCCCCAGGCCGACGCCGCCGTGCGCCAGGGCCTGTGGCAGCGATCCCGCCAGCCCCGCCCCATGCTCTCGCGCAAAAAACTGGGCATCCTCGGACTGGGCCAGATCGGCCAGAAAATTGCCCAGCGCGGTGCCGGCGGCTTCGACATGGCAGTGGGTTATCACAACCGTCAGGAGCTACCCGGGTGCGCCTTCAGGTACTTTGCCACGCCCCTGGAACTGGCCGCCTGGGCGGACTTTTTGGTGGTCGCCACGCCGGGCGGCGCAGGCACCCGGCACCTGGTCAATGCGGCCGTGCTGGAGGCGCTGGGTGCCGATGGCTACCTGGTCAATATCGCCCGAGGCAGCGTGGTGGACAGCGCCGCCCTCGGCCAGGCCTTGCTCGATCGACGCATCGCCGGCGCGGCCCTGGATGTGCTGGAGGGCGAGCCCGAGGTGCCCGAGCAGTGGTTGAAACTGGACAACCTGATCCTCACACCGCACATCGCCGGGCGCTCCCCCGAGGCGGTCAGCGCCACCCTGCAATTGGTCCTCGACAACCTGGCCGCCCACTTTGCCGGCCAGCCAGTCCTGACGGGGGTCGAGAAGGGTTGGGGCTGAAGCTTGAAGCCTCAAGCCTCAAGCCTCAAGCCTCAAGCTTGGAGCTTGGAGCTTGGAGCTTGGAGCTTGGAGCTTAAAGCTCCCCCCGGCCCCCCCCTACTTCAAACCATACGTATAGATCCCCAGGTCTCGGCTGTCGTACCAGTTGCCCTTGGCCCAGATCACCCGGTCCTCGGCCCCTTGGAAACCGAGGATGCCCAAGTAGCCGCCAATGGCCAGTTGCTGCCAGGAATGCCCCCAGTCCCTGGAATAAAATACCCCGTCGGCGGAGATGCTGGCGTCCGCCCCCCAATAGAGCCAACGCGGTGGATGGTGTTCGCTGGAGGTGTTGATCAGCAGGCTGTTGCGCCCCACCTGGAACTGGCTGACGCGCACCGGGCGGTCCGAAGACAGGGGCGCGAACACATTGGGCAGCGCCCCCAGCACCTTCCAGGTGCGTTGCTCGGCGTCCAGTTCGGCCACCTCATCGCGCCCCTGGTTGCCCTGGTCGATCAAGCCAACCAGACGCCCGGTGCCGTTATCCCGCAGTTGCCCGATGTACAGCCCGTCCTCATGTTGCACAGCGCCGACCTGCCACGGGCCACCGGCCTCGCGCGACAGGGGCGCACGGGTGGTGACGTTGAACGCCAGGTTGTCCCCCACGCCATCCGGATTACGCCCCCAGAAACGCTGGGACACCCAGATCACTGCGTGCTGCCCATCCATCTGGCTGATTTGCGTATTGATCTCGCCGTGGCCCTCGGCCTCGTCCTGCCATTGCACAATCTCCGGGCGCTTGGCCCGGGCGTAGGCACCGGTCAGCAACAACGACTCGGCCGTGAAAATCGGTGCGCTGCTAGCGCCGCGGTCGGCGGAATAAGACACCCCGGTGGACAGCGCCCGCGGTTGATCCTGATCGATCACGTCGTCCAGGCTTTCGGGCCGGCCCCAGGCCCAGACGTCGTCGGTGCCATGGAAATAGGTCTGCAGGCTCCAGGCCTGTTGCTCGACCTCGGGAAACAGCCCCTGGCGCAACCAGTTCCAGCTCTGACCCTGATCGTCGCTGCGCAAGACCACGGTCTGCGCCAGGCTGTCGGTGCTGCCCTTGGCCGGCGCCGGGCGCTTGAGCCCGGTCAGCAGGAACACCTGCTGCCCATCGGGGCTGGCCACCAGGCAGGCGGCTTCGCTGAGTTGCGCCACGGTTTGGAATTGGCCGTTGGCGTCCAGACGAGAGATCGAGGTGAGCTCTTTTTCCCCACGGACGAAGTACGCGGAAAAGGCCCCGGAGCCCTGCTCTTCTTCTGTCTCTTCAGGCGTCGGCTGACCACGGACCAGGGCATCCAGGTCTTGCACCCCGGCCGCCACCGGCTCGGTATTGGAGCGCTCGTCCAGGCGCGCCACCAGCCAGGTTGCCTTGGGGGTGACCACCACGCCGGTGCAGTACTGGGCCATCGCCCGCTGCTCGGTGGCTTGCACCGTACCCAAGGTACGTTGATCGGGGCTGGCGCCGCCCCACTCCAGCTTGGCGCTGATGATGACCCACAGGTACCAGAGCGCCGCAGCGCCGAGCAGCGCCACCGTCAGGGTGGCAAAGAGCTTTGAGCGAGGCATGGCAGGTCCCTATCCGTGGAAGAAAACAACGGTTTTGCAGCATTGCCAGGGACCCGGAAGCACCTGGGCGCAGCGATGATAAGCCTAAGTCCCCCGACCGTGGCAGCCATGTTCACGGCGCCACCGAGCGCACTCAACCCGGGTAAAAATGCCGCACCGCCAGGGCTGGTACCTCTTCCATCGCGGTCCAGAGCTGCGGGTCCAATTGCCCGCTGATCACCTCGTCCTCCTCCTCGGTCAACAGCCGGGCAATGTCCCACAACGCCTTGAGTTCGGGGTGGTGTTCCAAGTGATTAAGCAACTGCCGCTGGCGACTGACCAGGGCCCGGGTGTTCTCGGCGCCGATGGCGTGCAGGGCCTGCAATGCCAACTGGCAGGTCTGCTCGCCCCAGTTGCAGAAGAACTGCACAAAGCCGCCGTTGTAGCCGTCGGCCTCCAGGCGCCAGAGGGCGACGATGGCCTGATCCCGCGGGCCGAGCCGATCAAGCTGCCATTCCAGGTCCTTGAGCCGGCCCATGGCATCGTTGCACAGGTGCTCCCAGATCCAGTCCACGGAGTCGATGGTCAGCCCCTCGGCTCCCAGGTGCGGCCAACACAGCTGCGCGCCGCCGGCCTGGATCTGAAAGTCTTGGCGGGCCTGGGCATCGGCGTCTTTCAGCGCACTGAAGCGCGTCAGTGGCTGACGCAGCACCAAGCCGTCGGCCCAACCGAGGATCAGCATCGCGTCGTCGAACGCGACCTGGGTGATAACGATGTCGTGCATGGAATAACCTTTCTGGCATGCGTCCCTGTGGGCGCACATTAAATGGGGTTCACTGGCGAATCAGCCGTGGATGACCAAGGGCAACGCCGGGCGTAAATCCCAGGTCAGCCCCCTGGTGCCCTGATCGAACTGCAAGCACAACAGGTGCTTCGGCCCCTGCTCAAGGGTCACGCCCGGCACCTGCGTAGCGCACTCGGCCGAGGGGGACCACGGGTCGGTGGCGGGGCCGGAGGGGCACTATAAACGATGGGGTCCAACCGGCGATCCGGGGTGCCAGGATCGTGATGCAGATCACTGATCGGCGGCTCAAGAATGCGCTCGCGCCAGGCACAGCAACGCCCTGCCAAGGCAGGGCGTACGGACGACGGAACCAAACTTTGCAGCGACCACGACACCAGGCCGCTGAGGGGCTGAACTAGACCGGAGAGATGGTGGCCAAGGCGCCGATCAGGATCGTCAACACCAGAAAGCCACCCAGAAACATTGCCATCTTGAACATGAGGCCTCCTAAAGACCGAGTGTGCGGAACAACCTGGACCACGCCATCAGCGGCGCTTGTGGTGGCGGCCCAAGGAGCGGAGCAAAACCCTGGAGTGCCGTCTGAACGTGGTTTTAACAGGCACCGGCAGGCGCCAGCGCGGGCTTATTGTGCCGCGCAGACTGACCCCATAACAGACGCAGATAACGATGAAAAATACGGATCAGATGCGCCGCCGAGATTCAGGCCTGGGCATCCACCCCGCGCTGCACGCACCAGGACAATGGCAGGGTCAGCAACAACGTGGCGGCCAGCAGCATCACCGCCACCGGCACCCCGGTGCTGTCCCCCAGGCGGCCAAACAGCACCGGCGCCAGGGCCCCGCCGCCGATGGTGCCGGTGTAGAAAATCGCGAACGCCTGCTCGCGCTTGCCGGCCCCGGCCAAGTCCGGCACCGCGCCATAGAGCACCGATGACGTGCCGTTCAAGGCCAGCCCCAGCAACGGCAAAACCAGCATCAGCCCCAGGTAGGGCAGATACACCGCCGCCACAATCAGCACGGCCGTGGTGAACTCCGTCAGCCATACGGTTTTCATCATGCCGATGCGCGCGCCCAGGTAGCCGCACAACAGCTTGCCGAAGGCGCCGCCGACAAACAGCAAGGTCAAGGCCAGGCCGATACCGGCGGTGCCGGCGCCCTTGGCCTGTAACAGAAAAGGCAGGAAGGTGAGGAAGCCCATGCGCACCGCGCTGTCCAGGGTGCCGGTGAGAATCAGCGCACGCAGGCCACTGACCGAGCCGCTGCCGGTGATGACCTTGGCGGGCTTGCCGACCATGGACGACGCGGCCGCCCGGGACGGAATCAGCCACCACAAGAGCCCGGCGGCCAGCACCCCGAGCAGGCCCATCAGGGTGACACTGGCGCGCCAACTGAGCACCGTCAGCAACAGCCCCACCAGACCGGGGATCAGGGTCTTGCCGATGTCCCCGGCAAAGTTGTACTGCGACAACGCCTGCTTGACCCCGCCGCCTGCCTCGTGGGTATCGGTGATCAGCGACGACGCCAGCGGGTGCTGGGTGCTGGCACCCAAGCCCCCCAGCAACAGCGCCAGCAGCAACACCGTCAAGCCACCGGCCTGCCCCGCCAACAGATACGCCACGCCCGCCAGCAGCGTACCGCCCACCAGCAAACGCTCCCGGCCCCAGCGCTTGGCAGCGCGGCTGGCCAACAACTGAAAACCGGCCATCATCCCGGAGTAGGCGCCGCGCAACAGTCCGACCTGGGCAAACGTCAGGCCGAACTGGGCTTGCCAGATGGGCAACAGCACGTAGATCAGGTCGGTCAGGCCGTCGTGAATGGCGTGGGCACTGCAACCGGCGAACAGCGAGCGGCGACGGATCGATACGTCACTGGCGCAAGGTCCAGGTGCAACAGGGATAGAGAGAGAACGTTCGTCCTTGAGGCTGTTCATGCTAGGCGGGTATCGAGTAGGGAGGCGCTGGCATTTAATCAGGGTTGGCCGGTGCACGACTATATGAAGGCTGTGAAAGCGGCAAAAAACTCCGAAAAGCGCCCCGTGTCAGCGTCAGCCTGTCAGTCCATAATGGACGCCTTCGACGGTGGTGAAACAAGGATGAGCATGGGCTTTCTCAGCCGTATCGGTAGCCTGTTCGGGCAAGTGCCCAGGGAGCAAGTGCTGGGCTACAGCCCTGCGCAACTGCAGGCGCTGTTTACCCAGCCGCTGCCCCAGGAGGCGCCCGCCCGGCCCCTGCCGGCGAGGGCCGTGTCATTGGCAGGCATCGGCGTACCGGCCTATTACTGCTCGATGCTGATCGATCAACGGGCGGCGCACACCTGCAGCGCCCTGATCGAGTCGGGCTTCACCCTGGCCCATGAGCGGGTATTCAACGACCGCCCCGTCAGGCAGTACCACACCCCGTGCAACACCCAACAGCTGATTGCCTTCAGCTCCCCGGCCTTCAACGCGGTTCAACTGCAGTGGGTGAGCAACAGCCAGGACCTACTCCAGGCCATCGAGCATCAGCGGTTCGCCGTGCCGCCGCCCTGGGTCGCCTTCGACGGCTACGACCCGCGATGGTGGGGCGGCGCCATGCAAGGCGCCCAGGGGCACTACAACGAGCGCTACTTCTCGCCGTTCTTTGCCGGACTGAACCCCGCCGAGAAGCGCGCCTATTACGCCCACTACCAAGCCTCTGCCGAATGGATCAACTGCCTGGAATCGCTGCCCCAGGAATAGCGCCGACTCAGGCCGCCGCCCCTCAAACCAAGCATCAAGGCAGCCATATCAGGGCCGCCAACGCGACCATCAGGGTATTGAGGCAGACCAGGCCAAAACCGAAGCGCACCAGCTCGCCCTCTTCCTGTGCCGTGGTCTTGGCCAGGCCCAGCACCAGCATCACGATCGACAACGAACCCAGCGCCGCATGGCCGGCCGCACTGTTCTGCACTGCCGCCAACAGCAACCGCGATGACTCGGGCAGCAGCGCGATGGCGGGCATAAAGATCGCGTTGCCGCCCACATTGGAGCCAGTCATGTAGCCGGACAGCGCACCGAACCCGGCGATCAGCGGCATCACCGCCGAGGGCGCCAGGCCCGTGAGCATCTGCACCAACCCCGCGAGAAACCCAGCCTTGACCATCATTTGCGACATGGCGAGAAAAAAGAAAATCGTCAGCAGCGGACGCTTGATACGCGCTGCCAGCCCACGCAACAAACCGTTGTCGACTGCCGGCTGGACGGACGAACGCCGTTGGCAGAACAACAGGACGAACAACACCAGCATCAGCGCCACGCCAGGAGACGCCAACGGCTTCCAGACCACCTGTGCCCCTTGCACCCACCAAGCATCCTGCCAATGGGTGGCGGCGCTCAACAGCTTCAGGCCGAGGATGCAGGCGATCAGCGCCAGATACGGCCAGGCTTGGCGCGGCCAGCCCGCACCCGGGCGATCGCCAGCGTTGCGACGCCCACGCCACAAGGCCCACAGCCACACCGACAAGGCCACCACCAGGCCAGCGCCGACACCTGCCACCTCAGGCCCCAAACCACGGCTCGCGCCGTACAGCACGCTGACAAACAGCAGCCAGAACCCCACCAGCGCCACCCAGGCCCGCAGCTCTCGCACACCGGCCAGGTACAGCGCCACCGTGCCCATGGCAAGGAACACAAGGGCGCTGGTCAGTGCCGAAGTGGACGCCAACACAGCGGCATCCAGATGGGCCAGGGAAGCGCCGATCACCGTGGCCAGCCCCAGGGTGCCCCACGGCATGATCGCCATGCCGGTGAGCGCCATGCGCAAGGCCGCACGGCGCTCGAACAGACTCAGCAGCAATGGCACCGTGGCGATCAGCGACACGCCAAAACCGGTCATCGCCTCCAGCAACGGGGCCAAGCCGAGGACGATAAAAACCACCTGCTGGGTGCGGTCCAGTCCCTGGGCTTTGACCCACTGGCTAAGCACCTGATTGACGCCCAGACGCTCGATCAAAATCACGAACGCCATGCCCGGCACGATGACAAACGCGGTGCTCAGAAACAGCACGGCGGTGTCCCGGCCGGCCGCGATCAAGGTGTCGGCCTGCCAGGCATCGGCCGCGCCAACCAACCACAGCACAGCGACCAGCGCTGTCCCGGCAATCGCCGCCTGTACCGGCGGACGGCGCAGCACCATGAGCGTGACCATCACCAGCATGACGGGGGAGAGATGCAGCCATATCAACATGCAAAAATTATCCTGTGGGTGAACGCGGGGTCTCCTGGAAAGCGAGAACGGGCGAGATAATATTTCTTTACCCTGGATAATTTTTCGCTGATTAATGCTAGTTTTCGGGAAAAAATCTCACCGAGGCTGTATGCCAAAACCTTCTGCCAATACCCCTTATGCCTTGGATGGATTTGATCGGGCCATTCTGCAAATCGTCCAGCAGGACAACACCACGCCCCTGCGCGCACTGGCCGATCAGGTGAACCTGTCTTCGGCGTCGGTCCAGCGTCGTCTCAAGCGCATGGAGGAATGTGGGGTCATCACCGGCAACGTGGCGATCGTCGACCCGACTCAAGTGGGCAAGCCCATCACCATCGTGGTGGAGGTCATGACCGAGCGCACCAGCATCGACGCCATGGAAGCGATGAAAAAACACTTCGCCGTGCCCGAGGTCCAGCAGTGCTACTACGTCACCGGCGAAGCCGACTTCGTGCTGATCGTGAATGTCGCCACCATGCAGGAATACCAGGCGCTGGCGCGGCGCCTGTTTGCCGAGAACGCCAATGTCAAATGGTTCAAGACCATGGTGGCCCTGGACCGTTTGAAAGTCGGGCTTGAAGTGCCCTGCCTCCCGGAATGACCGGCGCGGGCTCTGAAGGAGGCGTCGAACACGCTCCCCTCTGAGAGCAGGGGCCAGTGCTCAATGATCGCTGACCCTGCCCGCTGCCGCCGCCCCCTCCTGGTTAATGCCGCCACGCCCCCTCGGGCACCTCGACCCGCCGCTCAGCCGCAGCCAGGGCCGCCTGCAGCCCCTGTTTGTCCAAGGGTTTGCAGTACGCCGGCTTGGCGCGTTCGAAGCGCCAACTGTCATCCAGCCCACCCCCGTCCACCGCATCAAAACCCAGCTCGTCCAGCAGTTGCACGACCCGCACTTTTGCCTCGGCATCGTCCGCCGCAATGGGCAGAGCCCGGCGGTCGGCAGCGCCACTCGGCCGCCCGTGCTCAAGCAGGTCACCCGCCAGGATGGCGTTGAATACCTTGACCACCGTGGCGCCCGCCAGGTGCTCGGCGAGCAGGCGGCTGGTGGTGGTTTCAAAGCGGTCCAGGGCGCCGATGTGGCCGTCGCGCTCGGGGTAGTAGTTGTTGGCATCCAGCACGATTTTCCCGGCCAGCCACTGGGCGGGCAGGCTTGCATAGTGCTCCAGCGGGATGGCCACCAGCACCACGTCGCCGAACCCTGCCGCCGCCTCGACCGTGCCGATCTGGCTGCCGGCAATACCGCTCAACACGCTGCTCATGGTCTGGGGGCCACGGGAGTTGCTGAGCATGACTGAGTGCCCTGCAGCGATGGCCAACTGCGCCACAGCGCGCCCGATAAAACCTGCGCCGATGATTCCGATCTGCATGATGTTCTCCGTGATTGGTTTGCAGGGGCCTATGATGATTAGCAACCAGCTGGAGATAAATTGCCGCCTGGTACTTAGTCTCATTACCAGGAGTATTGAATGGATCGGCTCACCAGCATGGGCGCCTTTGTCATGGCCGCCGAAGCCGGCTCGTACGCCGGCGCCGCCCAGCGCCTGGGCATGTCGCCGCAAATGGTCGCCAAACATGTGGCCGCCCTGGAGCATCGGCTGGGCGCTCGGCTGCTCAACCGCACCACGCGCCGGCAAAGCCTGACCGAATTGGGCAGCGCCTATTACGAGCGCTGCAAGCACATTGTCAGTGAGGCTCAGGCTGCTGACTCGCTGGCTCAAATCATGACCGACACGCCCCGCGGCACACTCAAAGTCAGTGCCCCGGTGACTTTCGGCTCTTACAGCCTGATGCCCTTCGTGACCGATTTCCTGCGGCAATTTCCAGAGGTGGAAATCGACCTGCATCTGACCGATCGCGCGGTTGATCTGGTGGAGGAAGGCTACGAAGCGGCGTTTCGCATCGGCCCGCTGGGCAGCACCAGTTTGACCGCCAGGCCCCTGGCGCCCTATCGCTTGATCGTGTGCGCAGCGCCCCGCTACCTGGCAGAACATGGCACGCCGCTGAACCCCGCCGACCTGCAACAGCACGAGTGCCTGGGCTATGCCTACTGGTCGCGCCCGGCCGACCGTCAATGGCAGTTCTGCCAGGGCGCCGATGTGCATGAAGTGCCGGTCCGCAGTCGTTTGCAGGTCAACGAGAGCAAGGCGCTGCTGTCGGCAGCGGTGGATGGTTTCGGCATCGTCCTGGGCCCGGCGGACTTCCTCGAACCGGCGTTGCGCCGGGGCGAACTGGTCAGGCTGCTGGACGCTTTCGAGACGCCCAGCCGGCCGATGCACCTGCTGTACAGCGCCCATCGACAAAAAACCGCCAAGGTCCGGCGGTTTATCGATGCGGCGATGCTGTGGTTCGCGGCGCCATAAGGCCGGTGGCCCCGATGCGTTACAGGTTATCCGTCACCCGGCAGAGTTTGCTGTCGTTCAACGGCGCGCTGGAGAACGTTGCCGAACCCACGGGCGCCTGCTTGAGCATCACCCCGCATTTGTACAGCCCCGAGGCTTCCACCTGGTAGTCCATGCCAGCCTTGGGCACGAAGCTGAACAGGTTGTAGCACTGGGCGCCAAGGTAGTGAAACGCGATGGGTTGGCCCGCCGGGACCAACAGCTCGCTGCGGGTGCCCGGCACCGTGGGTTGGACGGGGGCCGGCATGCCCAGGCTCTCGCCGTTGCGGTTGGCGTAGCCGTCACGGGCCACCACCATGACCCCGGCGCCCGGCAAGCGAAAATCGACACAGTCAGACCGAGGCACGCCCCGCACCATGCCGTCACTGATCACCCGCACGCGCACGGTTTCGCCACCCGGAGGCGTCGAATAAGGGGTGGAAAAAGACCGCACATCAGTCAGCGCTCCGCAGCCGGCAAGGGAGACCAGCAGGCCGGCCACGCCCAACAGGCGCAGCGACAGGGAATGGGAGAAGGTGTGGGCATGGACGTGGGAAGGCAGAGGCAATTGACTCAATGTGTCGCTCCTTGCGGGTCGGGTTCCAGTGACAATAACGACGCTCAGTCGCTGGCGTTTTATAAAGCGTTCATCAATCCTCGGCAATGCTGGCCCCGTCACTTGGAGGCTCCCGACATCGGCGCCAGGGGAATAGCAACGCCATGGAGTTGCCGGACTGAAACGGCCCGCGACTCTCGGACCGGACGCCTAGCAGCGAACCGGCCCTGCGGCCCATGCAGCAGGTCTGAAAAAAACTAGTAATGATAAGGATTCTCATTAGAATATCCACCCATTCACGCTGGGCCATATCAGCGAGTGGGGACAGTAGGCGATGGAAACCGGAGACAACCAACAACAACTCAGCGCGCTGTTCATTGCGCAGCGCGGGGGGCTGATCCGCATGCTGTCGCGGGTGGTCGGTTGCGCCAACCTGGCGGAGGATCTGGCCCAGGAAACCTACTTGCGTGTGGCCCAGGCGCTGAAGGCCCGCCCCATCGAGCACTTGCAGCCGTTCCTCTACCAGACCGCCCAGTACCTGGCCTTCGACCACTTGCGCAGCCAGCGCAGCAAAAGGCGTTTCGAGTTCCAACCCGCCGACAGCAGCCAGCTCAGCGAGGTGCCCACCGGCGCGCCCGGCCCGGAAAGCCATGCCCAGGGCCAACAGCAACTGCACTTGCTGCAGCAGGTCCTGGCCACCCTGCCCAAACGCCAGCAACAAATCCTGGTTTTGCATAAACTGCACGATCTTTCGCAAAGCGAGATTGCCCAGCGCTTGCAGGTTTCCCTGAGCACGGTGGAAAAAGACCTGCGCCAAGCACTCAATGCCTGCATCAAAGCCACTGACCGGCAGAACCCTGATGACTGAACACCTCACAGCCCTTCCCGGTGACGCCGCGCGCGAGCAGGCGAGCGACTGGTTCACCCAGCGTGAGGCCATGACCCACAACGTGCTGCTGCGCCAGCGCTTCGAACAGTGGCGCAGCGCCGATCCACAGCATGCCGAGGCCTTCCGTGCCCTGGAGAACCTGTGGAACGCCAGCGCCTTCGAGCAGGCGCTGGAACATCTGGCGCTGGACCTGGAGCTGCCGGCCGCCTCTGCCCCGGCACGCAGGCAACGTCGCCCCCAGCGTTGGCTGGCCGCGGCGGCCGCCTTGCTGGTGATGCTCGGCGCCGGCTGGATCGGCGACCTACCCATGCGCCTGCAAGCCGATCACCTGAGCGCCATCGGCCAGGTCGAGCGCTTCGATCTGGCGACGGCTCCCATGTTGTCCTGGGCAGCCACAGCGCCATCAGCAGCGACTTCAGTGCCAATCACCGACGTATCCGCCTGCTGCGGGGCGAACTCTATGTCGAGGCCTTCCACGATCAGTCCCGGCCGCTGACCATCGAGGCCGGCAGTGCCACGGTGACCGTGGTCGGCACCCAGTTCAGTGTCAGCCGCCACGCCGATGGCCTGACCGTGGCCGTGCGTGAAGGCCGGGTGCGGCTGGCCGACGACAATGGCGAGCAGAGCCTGCTGCAAGCCGGCAACTGGCAGCAACTGCGCGATCATCACCTGCAACCCTTGAACCTTGAAGGCAGTGAGCGGCAGATGGCCTGGATCGACGGCCGCCTGTCCTTCCAGGACGCGCCCCTGGCCCAAGTGCTGGGAGAATTGCGTCGTTACTACCGGGCGCCGATCCTGCTGTTCAACGCCAGCGCAGCGCAGCAGAACGTCAGCGGCAACTACCGGCTCGACGACCCCCACGCCATCGTCCAGGCGCTGAGCAAAGTCACCAACACCGAGCTCACCCGTCTGCCGGGAGGCGTCCTGGTCCTGCGCTGAACACCCGACCGAGGGAAGCTGAAAAAAGTTTTACGGCTTTCCTGAGGTCAACCCGTCAGGGTGTTTGCTGTTGCAAATCATTCCTATTCCGTACGGGACTTCCATGCACCTGACAACACTCACCCCTGCCCGCAGCATCCTGGCGCTGGCCATCTGCCTGGCCTGCAGCCCTGTGGCGGCCGTCGAGCCCGCCGCTGCCCCCGGCAATCAAACGCCGAGCACCCACAGTTTTTCCATCGCCCGCCAGTCCCTGGCCAATGCCCTGGATCAACTGAGCACCCAGAGCGGGTTGCAAATCGCCTATTCCTCGGCGATGGCCCAGGGGATTGAGTCAGCGGGGGTCAGCGGCCGCATGAGCGCGGAACAGGCACTAAGCACACTGCTGGCGGGCACCGGCCTGGGCTTCGAACGCAACGGCAGCAACGCAGTGCTGCTGACTCGCCTGCCCCAGAGCAGCCAGACCCTGGAACTGGGCGCCACCCAGATCGTCAGCAACCAGTTGGGCACCGTCACCGAAGGCAGCGGCTCCTACACCCCCGGCACCATCGCCACCGCTACCCGACTGGTGCTGACCCCACGGCAGACCCCGCAGTCGATCACCGTGATCACCCAACAGCACATGGAGGATTTCGGCCTCAACAATGTCGACGATGTGATGCGCCACACCCCGGGCATTACTGTCTCGGCCTATGACACCGACCGCACCAACTACTACGCTCGCGGCTTCTCGATCAACAACTTCCAGTACGACGGCATTCCTTCCACCGTACGCAACGTCGCCTACTCGGCCGGCAACACCCTCAGCGACATGGCGATCTACGACCGGGTCGAGGTGCTCAAGGGCGCCACCGGCCTGCTCACCGGCGCCGGCTCCCTGGGCGCCACCATCAACCTGGTGCGCAAGAAGCCCACCGCCGAGTTCCAGGGCCATGCCTCCCTGGGCATGGGCTCCTGGGACAACTACCGCAGCGAACTGGATGTCAGCGGGCCGCTGACCGAAACCGGCAATGTCCGCGGTCGTGCGGTCGCCGCCTACCAGGACAAGCAGTCGTTTATCGACCACTACTCGCGCAAGACCTCGACCTATTACGGCATCCTCGAGTTCGACCTGTCCCCCGACACCCTGCTGACCGTGGGCGGCGACTACCAGGACAACATTCCCAAAGGCTCCAGCTGGTCCGGCACCTTCCCGCTGATCAACTCGACCGGTGGGCACAACAGCATGTCGCGCTCCTACAACAACGGCGCGACTTGGAGCGGCTGGGAGCAATACACCCGCACCGCGTTTGCCATGCTTGAGCACGACCTGGGGAATGGCTGGGTCACCAAGCTGCAACTGGACCACAAGATCAACAGCTACCACGCCGAACTCGGCTCGATCCAGTTCGACGAGCCACAGACCGATGGCACGGCCAAGGTCAACGCGCAGAAGTACACCGGCGACACCGTCAGCGACTCCGCCGACCTGTATCTCAGCGGCCCCTTCAGCCTGTTCGGCCGCGAGCATGAACTGGTGCTGGGGGGTTCCATTGCCAACTCGCGCTGGACCGGCAAGGGCTACTGGTCCCCGGACTTCCTCGGAGCCAACGGCAACGTGGTGGACTTCTACAACTGGCGCGGCAAGATCGAGCGGCCCATCTGGGGTCTGCCGGCCCAGCGTACCGACGACACAGTGCGCCAGACCGGCGCCTACATGACCACCCGCCTCAACCTGATGGATGACCTCAACCTGTTCCTCGGCGGGCGTGTCGTCAACTATCACCTGACCGGGCTGACACCGTCTTACAAGGAGACCGGACGCTTCGTGCCTTACATCGGCGCGGTCTATGACCTCGACGACCACTTCTCGGTCTACGCCAGCTACACCGATATCTTTATGCCCCAGGAAAGCTGGAACAAGGACCGGGACAGCAAGCTGCTCAACCCGGACGAAGGCCAGAACTATGAACTGGGACTCAAGGGCGAATTCTTCGAAGGCCGCCTGAACAGCAGCCTGGCCTACTTCGAAGTGCACGAGACCAACCGCTCGGTGCCGGACGATGCCTACAACAACCAGACCCCGACGCCGGACAACTACGCCTTCAAGGGCGCCAAGGCGGTCACCAAGGGCTACGAGCTGGAGATTTCCGGCGAGCTGAGCCCCGGCTGGCAAGTGCAGGCCGGCTACACCCACAAGATCGTGCGTGATGACGAGGGCGACAAGATCTCCACTTTCGAACCGGAGAATCAGGTCAACCTCTACACCAGCTACAAGCTCAAGGGCGACCTGGACAAGCTGACCGTCGGTGGTGGCCTGCGCTGGCAGAGCGTGGGCTGGTACTCGATCTACAACACGCCGCTGAAGATCAACGAAGACATCTCCCAGGATGCCTACTGGCTGGTGGACCTGATGACCCGCTACCAGATCACCAAGAACCTGTCGGCGACCCTCAACGTCAACAACATCTTCGACAAGTCCTACTACACCAACGTCGGTTTCTATAACTCGGCGGCCTACGGCGAACCGCGCAACTTCATGCTCAGCACCCGCTGGGACTTCTGAAACCTTGGCCATGCCGGGCGACAGGGCCCGGCATGGCGCGGATCAATCCGGGCACGGGGTGTTGCACCACAGGGTCCCGGCGCCTAGAACCGATACCCCAACCCCAGCATGTAGACGAACGGATCGACGTTCACATTCACCTTGGAGCGGACCCCGAGGTTGCCATTGCTCACATAGGCATCGGTTTCAATGTCGATATAGCGCATCTGCGCGTTGAGCATCAGCCGGTCGGAGAGCATGTAGTCCATGCCCACCTGGGCCGCCCAGCCCCAGGAGTTGCTGGCGTGGAAATTGTCGAAACCTGCGGCTGCCGCCTGGCTGCCGACTTTCTCATCGTAGATCCAGGTGTAATTGATCCCCGCCCCCACATAGGGCTGGAAGGCCGATCGACTGTGCATCGGGTAATACAGCAGGCTCAGGGTCGGCGGCAGGTGCTTGAGGGAGCCGAGCTTGCCATCGGCGATGCCGCCGGCGGTGCCACTGAGGCTCACGTCGTGTTCAAAGGGGGTCGCCGCCAGCAGTTCAACTGCCAGATTCTGGGTCAGCATGTAGGCGAAGTTCAGGCCCAATTGGGTATCGCTGCCCAGGCTCGCCTTGCCTCCCAGGCTGGTGCCGGCCAGGGCACCACGATCGACATTGACGCTGGAGCTGCGTTCTCGCGGGTCCACCGTCACCGCGCCGGCGCGAACAATGATGTCGCCGGCCTCGAAAGCCTGGGCCGTGGAAACGGCCAGGGTCGACAGCAATAGGCTGGTACTCAGAAGGGTCAACTTACGCATGCATCACTCCACAACTCGAACAACGGCCAACCCGCCAGCCGTGCTCACGGCGGGCTGTGCCAGGGAGGCTTGAGTATCGAGAAGCCGGTAACCGCGCACATCTGCCGAATGACAGAGGCCGAGGCTGTTCAGGCGTGGGATGCGTTGCTGGGTGTTTCGTGGATCGAGTCCGGAGTCAGGCGTGCTGTGGCCAATCGCGACAGGAGGCGCTCAGTCCAGCAAGCCGGCATTCTTCAGCAGTTCGCCCAGCCCTTGGGGAACCAACGGCGTCTGCGCAGTGAAGCTTGCGCTGCCATGCCAACGGGCCACAAAGGGCGCGCCGTCGCTTTCCTGGGCGTCGAGTTGGGAGCGCTGGTAGAGCGTCGAATCCTCGAAACGGGCGTCGTACACCTGGACGATTTCATGACCCGGTTTGCCGTCGTACACAAACAGACTTTCCAGGGTGCCGATCAGCCGCAGGTTGTTGATCGACTGCCCCAACTCCTCCTGCACTTCCCGGACAATGGCCTGGGCACTGTGCTCACCAAAATCGATCCCGCCGCCCAGGGGCCGGAACAGCATCTGTTGCTGATCCGCATCTTGGAATTGATTGACCAGGATCTTGCCCTGGTGGTGGAAGACGCACAGCGCAAGGGCGCGAATACGAGGTTCAGCCATGGGGGGGTGACGTCCATTCAAAGGGGGTAAGGCGCGGCATTAGAGCATGGCGGGAGGAGCATCAACCCACGTAGAAATACTTCACTGCCAACGCCGGCAGCTCCTCCATCGCTGAGCGGAGTTGCTCATGCAGCGTTTCGCCGAGCCGCTCATGGGCGTCACCACTCAGCGGCTGGGCGATACCTTGCTGACGCTGCCGTGACGGAAGATTCGCAAAAGTCCCCATCGACTGCCGGTGCCGCCTGAGTACCGACCAGGTGTGGCGTGCACCGATGGCCGTCAGGGCATGCAGCGCCCGTTCATCGAACGCCTCGCACCCATTGGACAGGCATTGCAGGCTACCGCCGTTGTGAGCGCTCGTTTGTAGCCGCCAGAGCGCCAGGATGCACTGATCATCCTCGGGCAGCTCATCCAACTGCCCGGCCAGCGATTGCAGCCGAGCCTGGGATTCAAGGCACAAGTGCTCCCAGATCCAGTCGATTGCACCAATGTGAACCCCTGCCTTGCCCAAATGAGGCCAGCATACCGAAAGGCCTCGGGTGTGAATCCGGAAGTCCTCGCGCTGCTCAGGCGTGGCCTCCTGCAACGGACGGTAACGGGCCAAGGGCTGGTGCAGCGACAAGCCGTCGGCCCACGCCAGGCAGAGCCGGTCCTGGTCGAAACGAACAGCAATGATAGGGCTGAGATTCATCAGGTGGGCCGTTTCCAGAGCTTCATAGGCAACGATGCTGGCACAACCCGCCCAATGCGGTAAACACCGCCCCAGCCAGCAAGCCTACGAGCAGCAACGGCAGAATCAACTGATCCAGCAGAGGCCCAGTTCACCGCGCAATGCGATGGCCTCCTGTGGCCCGCCCGGCGCGCCAAACAACAACCGGATCAGCCCGCCACAGAGAGGCACTGCGAATAAGCGCAGTTCGGCGTTGGGCGTCACTGAGTTAAACCTGGGCTTTGCACAATAGGCGGCGTGGGTGATTTGAACTGTTCTTGAAGAGCAACCCGGGGCGGAGCCTGTCTCTACTCAGCGAAAGCCTGTGCCCTCAATAACGAGCACTGAACCAGATCATGGTGGGCCCCCAGCCAATACCCCGCCTGACGTGAAACCCCTTCGCGGACAAAACCTGCCCGCTCCAGCAACCTCAGGGACGCCAGGTTCTGCGGATGCACTTGGGCTTCGATCCGATTCAAGCCCATGTGGGCAAAACCCCAGCCGAGGATGGCCTCCAGTGCCTCCGTCATCAGCCCCTGCCCTTGCGCTTCACGCGCCAGTTCGAAGCCGATGGCGCAACTGCGCCACGGGCGGTTCCATTTGAACAGGCCGCAGGTGCCCAGCAGGCCCGGTACGGACGGGCGCTCGATGCCCCAGCGAACGCCCGGGTTGGGCAAGGCCCGCCAACTGGCGAATTGGGCCAGCAATTGCTCGGCCTGCCGGTATTCGGTCATGGGATCGGTGCCGAACCACTGCATGGCCTGGGCATCGCTGTGAATGGCGAACAGCGCCGGAAGGTCGGCCGGGCCCAGCTCCCTGAGAATCAGGCGCGGGGTCTGGAGAAGCGGAAAATCAGTCATGTGGATGGCTGCCCGGCCCTTGTGTACTCAGTGGCTTGCCGATGATCTCGGCGTACTCGCTCTTGATCTGTTCATAGCCGTACTGTTCCTCCAGGCGCTTCACGGTGAAGTGCCCACGGGCCATGTCCTGATAGAAATCGGTGAACAGCGCATTGATGGTGGCACCGGTAAAGGCGCCGATCACCGGCACCGCCTGGGCCGCGAATTTGCTGGAAATGGTCACGCCATAACGCGTCGCGACTTTCTCGATCAGCACCGCCAGCCAGGTGCCCACCTGCCCCGGCGATAAGCGGCTGACAGCGCCGGCGCCCTGTTTGGCGGCGATGGCCGCCAGCTCCTTGGACAGTTGCTGCATGGCCTGGGTGGTGAAGCTGCGGGTGATGTAATAACCGGTCTCGGTCGCGTCATCCGCGCTGCTGTTGCCGCCCATGGCAAACACTTCGATGCAGGCCTGCTTGGTGGCCAGGTCGTCCAGATCAAAGCCTTCGCTGCGGGCCACGTCCGCCACCGAGCGCATCATGATGGTGGTGGACACCGGCAGCTCGACAAACAGCGCGGTAAAGCCGAACGCCCCGCCCACCGCTCCCGACGTGGCGGCATAGAGTTTGTGCAGCAAGGGGGAGGCTTGCTTCTTCGGGCTGTTGGCCAGGCTCCACAAGGCGGCGTCGGCGGAGCTGTGCAGCGCGGCCACCACCGCACCATTGATCTTTTTCGCCACCACCGCCGGCAAGGCCTTCACCGCGCTTTCAATGGGCGAACCGAGCAAGCCGGAAAGGCGCGCCGCCAGGGACGGAGCTTCCAGCAACCGCACCGCACGCTTGAGGTCCTGGTAGTCCTCCGGGCTGTCTTTGATGTTCATCGGCTTCTCCATGGTTGGCGCTCTGTAGGCCCTTGAATCCAAGCGCCACAACATGGACCTTGCTGGCCCCCCGGCGTTCCTAGGGCACCTGTCGAGCCCAGCTCAGTCGAACAGCACCTGCGTGGCCATCTCCGGGTATTGGGTGTTCATTTCAGCCAGGCATTTCTTCATCAGCCGAGCATCCTCCGGCAGGCGCTGGGACAACACCGGCCAACCGGTAATCCGCAACTGCTCGGGCAAGTCCACCAGCCCGGTGATCGCGTCCCAGAACGCGTCCCAATTACAGCCGTACCAATCGGGAAAACCCAGGGCGTCGCGCAAACGGCCATGGAGTTCACCTGCGGTGGTCACGCTACTCAGATCGATGTCTACCACTGGCACGCGGTCCATTTCCTGCCCCTCGAAGCTGATTGATCGGAGCACAGGATAACGGAACTTCAGGGTGGCCAAGGGGCCGTGTGCCCATCCATTTAGCCTGGCAATGGCCGCACTAACCCGCCGTTGTGCTTATCACTGAAATAGCCCGCAGCACCTGTTTCATGCCCCGGGCCCTGCCCATACTTTGGCGGCCATCACTGCCAAAGGAAGCCCCCATGGAACCGCTCCGGATACCACCGCTTACCGCCTTGCTGATCCAGCTCGCCGCCTTCGGCGTCGCCAGCCTGCTGATCGTCAGCCTGACCCTGCTGGGCAGTTGGATCGGGCACCTGCTGCACTGATCAGGAACCTGCAATACCGTCGCTCAAGGCCCGGATCAACGCCTGGGCCTGGGCGTCGCGCTGGCCGCTGTACAGCACCACGTCGCGACTGGGCAGCAGCGGCAGATCGAAGCGTTGCTGCACACTCACACAGCCTTCAGGTGCCATGCGGCCGACCATGGCGCCGATGCCAATGCCAGCCACCACCGCGGCGCCAATGGCGAGGATGCCGCTGCCGACAAAGGCCTCTTCCCACAGCCGGTCCTCGGCGTCCAGGGCGCTCATCACCATGCTGCGCATGCCACAGGGATCGGGCTGGATAGCCAGGGGCAACGGTGCGCCGGGTGACAGTCGGAAGTCCTCGGCCGCCATCCAGTCAAAGCGTTCAGTGCCGATCACCTCGCCGTCCTGGCGGCGATTGTCGTGGCGCAGAATCAAGGCCACGTCGAGCCGGCCCTGTTCGTAGCCGTCGAGCATGTCTCGGGAAGTGCCAAGGCTGAAGGCAACCACCACATCCGGGTCAGTGTTGGCCAGGCGCCGCAGCCATTGGCTCAGGTCGGCACCGACGATGTGATGGCTGACGCCCACCCGCAAGGTGCGTTTCTGTTGGCCGAAGCAGTTGATTGCTTCCTGGTAGTTGTCCAGCAGGCGCCGGGCGCTGGCCAGGAACACCTGGCCCTGGGCAGACAAAATCACCCGTCGAGGCGTGCGCTCCAATAGCTTGCGGCCCAGGCCTTCCTCCAATCGCTTGATCTTCAGGCTGATGGCCGCCTGGGTTCCGCCCAGGGCGTCGGCGGCGCGGGTGAAGCTCTTGAGTTCGGCGACCAGGACGAAGGCCTGGATAGCGTCGATGTCGGGCATTTTCATTGAGAAACACAGCAAGGCAGACAGAGAGCGCGACGTTACCACGGCGCCGGGCCAGCGGTGGCAACGGCTTGCCAGCCTCGGCAAGCCTGTGCCACCGCCCTGCCCCTGTCGCCAGCGTCAAAGCCTAGCAGGGCAAGGTTTGCAGCCACTGGCCTGAGTTTTGCTCTGTTTCCCGGCAAACCACCAAGGAGTCGCAACATGATAGGAAGCACCTCATCCAAAATGCCGGGCTATAACGCGCTCATCAGATCCTTGGAGAATGGCACCCTGAAGTCCATGAGGATTCAGGTCGCCAACGCGACACCGGAACTCCAGGCCAAACTGGACGCTACCTTTCTTGAGTCGGAACGCTCCAACGCAACGATGATCGCCACCTATAGAGCCAATCCCACCTGGGCGACCATCGACGACAAAAACAACACCGTCGAGCTTCCCGACGTGTCGTCACTGAGCAAGGACGCTGCCAGCCATGTGCTCCAGGGCCTGCAGTACCTGGTCGAAATCGGACGCCTGGACGGCAAGACCATCACCGCCAAAAATGGCGGCCTGTCGACCGACAGCACAGCGGTCTATCAGGACTGGCTGCAAGCGCAGATCGGCGTCGATGCCCATGCATAAGTAGCCCTGCGCGTGCGCCTCTGACTGCGCGAAAACGCTTTGCTGCGAATTCGACAGTCAGAGAGCGGCGCTAGGACAGCAACTCGCTGATCCACCGAACCTGCCGGACAGTTTCCTGCACTGTCGCCTCGGGTACGGCCTGCCGCGCCTTGGCGAAGTTGCTTAGGGTCTGCTGCTTCAGGCGCAGCAAGCGTTGCCACTTCAGCAGGAACGCCGGGCTGCGTGCCTGCATCTGCTGTGGGCCAAAGTACAGTTCCTCGGCGCTGTAGGTCACCGGCCCGGAGCGTTCGGCAACGATGATTTCGTAGTCGAAGCGGTTTTCCCGCAGCACTTCTTCCGCGAGGATGCGATAGCCGTTGTCCATCAGCCATTGGCGCAGAGGCTGCTCGCCGCCATTGGGCTGCAGGATCAGCCGCTCCTGCCCGCTCAGGTACGTTTTGCCGCTGTCGAGGATGTCGCGAATGGTTTCGCCGCCCATGCCGCAGAGGCTGATCGCTGTAATCCCGTCTTCGGCCTCGATCGCCGCCAGGCCGTTGGCCTGGCGCACAGTGATGCGCTGCTCCAGACCGTTCTCACGCACGGTACGCTCCGCCGAGTAGAACGGGGTCAAGGCCACCTCGCCGGCCACCGCCGCCACAATGACGCCTCGGCGCATCAACGCCACCGGCAGGTAGGCGTGGTCCGAGCCGATATCGGCCAGGCGCGCACCCGCTGGCACGTGCGCCGCCACACGCTCCAGGCGCACGGACAATGTCTGTTGGTTCAACTGCCGCCCCTTTCACCACGAACACCCGGCACCTTTGGCCGGATTGGGGCGCGATTCTGTCGAGCATCGCCGTACATTTCAAATTTATGCGACAAGGGCCAGGCTCAAACCCTGAGCGCCCCTCTGAAAACCTATGCTGGGCCACGTCACCGAGGCCAGATACCTGCGCTCTTGATAGACTGGCGCGTTTTTTTACAGCAGGGATTTGCTGATGCAGCGCATCGTTATTCTGGGCAACGCGGGAAGTGGCAAATCGACCCTGGCCCGTGAACTCGGCCGCCGCCTGAATCTGCCGGTGGTCCACCTGGATAGACTGTTCTGGGAGCCCGACTGGGTGGAGGCGGATAACCAGGTGTTCCGCACACGGGTCGAGCAAGCCGTCTCCGGGGACACCTGGATCAGTGAAGGCAACTATTCCCGCCGCACCTTTGACCTGCGACTGCCCCGTGCCGACCTGGTCATCTGGCTCGACACCCACCGAGCCACCTGCTTGCGCCGAGTCATGCTCCGCAGCGCGCTGAATCGACCACGGACGGATCTGCCCGCGGGCTGTACCGAGAAATTGAATAAGGCGTTCTTGAAATTTCTCAGCTTCGTGTGGCATTTCGACCGGGTAAACCGCCCCGGCATCGAGGCCGTGCGCCAGGCCATCGCCCCGCAGATCCCAGTGATTCAACTGCGCAGCACTCGCGAGGTTTCCGAGTTTCTGGACGGTTTGCCCGCCCGAGCTTGAGCCTGGGCTATTCTGGCGTTTTGCCGATTTTAAGGAAGGACATGGACATTCGACTGACGCAAACCACGGACTGGATGCATTTAAAGCGCGTGCGCCTCGCCGCGCTTTTGGACACACCGACAGCCTTTGGCGTGAGTTACTCAACCGCCGCGAACTACAGTGACGAACAGTGGAAAGAACGAGCCTCGTCAACCCGAACGGAATTCTGGCTGGCCTTCAAGGACCACACACCCGTGGGCATGATCGGCGCCGCAGTCAGTGGCACCCGTCGCTACAACTTGATCGGGATGTGGATCGAGCCCTCGGCACGTGGCTCTGGCATAGCGAGTCGGCTGGTCGATGCAGTGAAACGCCGGGCGATCGAGAAAGGCCATGATCGGGTTTTTCTGGACGTCTCTCCCGACAATACAAGAGCCGCGCACTTCTATCTGAAGCAGGGCTTCTCCTTCATCGATGAGTGGGAGCCCCTGGAAAGCCATCCGCACATCCTGGTCCAGACCATGTTCTGGCAGGTGCAGACCTGACTCAAAAAAGCCTCTGCCTGAACCGCCCCAGGTTTCTTGAACAGTGAGCGAGCACTTTTGGCCGGAGACGGACGATCAGTGAAACTGAACTGAAAGCTAGAACTTATGCTCACTTGAAGGCTAGGTAAGTCTTGCTCTATTGCGGTGAGGGAGTTTGATCCTGATCGAAAAAATCGGTCTTGTATTCGCCCCACTCCATATAGGAGTAGTACTTCGTCATCGCCTCAAAGTGGCTTCCCGCTTCAACTTCCCAAACACGCTTGGCTTCGGCGTGAAGAAGTCCACGAGCACTATCACCTTGAGGCCCGCTTAGACAAAATGTTTGGCCGTCATCAGGATCAAGCCAAAGTTCGTACTTCATCTTTATTGACTCACGCTCGCTTCAGGCAAAGTACTTTTTCTAGCCCTTTGATGGGGGCGAAGTCTATCACTACTGAAGTTTGCCGCTGCTGGGGGCAGTCCAGCCCAACGCCCTACTCCAAAGGCGCTGCATGTTTCGAGTGGCTCGGCTGAAAATCTCTCGCAGCAGGTGGGTGTCGTGCCGGGGCGCTTACTCAAACGCCGGGTACCAGACGTCACAGTACGGCTGCAATAGCGTGCTGGCCTGGGCTTTGTCTTCTTCATAAATAGCCAGAACCAGCGGCGAGTAGAGGTCGTAATACCAACGATCAACGTCATATCGCTCAAGTAGCAGCTTGCAAAGCAGGTCTTCGTCACCGATTTTTTTTATTTCAAGCTGCTATTTATTTTCACGTTTGGTTTGCGACGGCCGAAATGGGTGAAAGCGATATTTATTTCGACATTGGCAGTGCTCTCCCCTTTTTCATGGCATCTCGTTCAACATCAAGGCAAGGAAGACATAAATGGCAGTTATCAATGGAACAACCGGCGCGGATACGCTGACAGGTACCAGTGGAAATGATGAGATCAATGGCCTAGCCGGCAATGATGTCATCAAGGGCAGTGCGGGGGCGGACAAGATCGATGGTGGCGCTGGCATCGACACTGTGGACTATTCGGCCTCTGCCGAAGGTATCAATGTGGACTTGCGCCTCGGGGTCGGCCTGGTCGGACAAGGGGGTGATGCAGAGGGGGACACCCTTAACAACATCGAAACCGTCATCGGTTCGGCCTTCAATGACACCCTCACTGCAGGGCCGAATGCGGCCAATGCAACCATCCGCCTGGAAGGTGGTGCAGGTGACGATATCTATTACCTTAACACCACCGCCAAGCCGACCATCGTCGAGCAGGCTGGTGGCGGCATCGATGAAGTGCGGGTACTGGTCGCCAGTACAAGTGGCACCACTTTGACGGCCAATGTCGAAAACCTCACCTACATCGGTAACCAAAGTTTCATCGGTTACGGTAACGACAGCGACAACATCATCACCGGCGGCTCGGGCAACGACACCCTGTACGGTGGTGCGGGTGCCGACCAATTCTTCGGTGGGGCCGATTACGACATCGTTGGTTATACCGACAGCAAAACCGGCGTGACGATCAACCTGAAAACCGGGGTGAATACCGGTATTGCGGACGGCGATACCTACACCGACATCGAAAAGATCGTGGGTTCCAACTACAACGACACCTTTGTCGGTAACGGCCTTGGCGTCTCTTTCGACGGCGGCCTAGGGGTGGATACGGTCGACTATTCGACCTCGTCCTCCGGGGTCAACGTGGAAGTACG
>NZ_JALQCX010000022.1:0-95350 GCF_023241665.1 Pseudomonas morbosilactucae
CCCCAGGCCCCCGGTAGGAGCTGGCTTGCCAGCGAAGGCGTCGGCCTGGGCGGTGCATGCCTGGCGGGCCTCTTCGCCGGCAAGCCGGCTCCTACGGTTCAGCGCTGGGCGATGGCCTGGGAGGCGGCGAGCATGGCGCGCAGCAGCACCGCGCAGCCGGCCGCCAGGTCGTCGGGGTCGGCGTTTTCGATTTCGTTGTGGCTGATGCCGCCTTCGCACGGCACGAAGATCATGCCCGCCGGGCCCAGTTCCGCGAGGAAGATCGCGTCGTGGCCAGCGCCGCTGACGATGTCCATGTGGGACAGGCCCAGGCCTTGCGCCGCCCCGCGCACGGCCTCGACGCACACCGGGTCGAAGTACAGCGGCGGGAAGTCGGCCGTCGGCGTCAGTTCGAAACTCAGGCCGTGTTCTTCGCAGGTGCTGTCGATCACCTGGCGCACCTCGGCAATCATCGAATCCAGGCGGGCCGGCTCCAGGTGGCGGAAGTCCAGGGTCATGCGCACTTCACCGGGGATCACGTTGCGCGAGCCTGGGTAGGCTTGCAGGCAACCCACGGTGCCGCAGGCGTGGGGTTGATGGCCGAGGGCGGCGCGGTTGACCGCCGCCACCACCGCCGCGGCCCCCACCAGGGCGTCCTTGCGCAGGTGCATCGGGGTCGGTCCGGCATGGGCTTCGACGCCGCGCAGCTTGAGGTCGAACCACTTCTGGCCGAGGGCGCCGAGGACAATGCCAATGGTCTTGCGCTCATCCTCGAGGATCGGCCCCTGCTCGATATGCGCTTCGAAATACGCCCCCACCGCGTGCCCGCTGACGTTGCGCGTACCCGCGTAGCCAATGGCATTGAGCGCATCGCCCACGGTCACGCCGTCGGCATCGGTCTTGGCCAGGGTGTCTTCCAGGGTGAACTTCTCGGCAAAGACCCCGGAACCCATCATGCACGGCGGAAAGCGCGAGCCTTCTTCGTTGGTCCAGACCACCACTTCCAGGGGCGCCTCGGTTTCCAGCTTGAGGTCGTTGAGGGTACGCATGACTTCCACCCCGGCCAGCACGCCAAAGCAGCCGTCGAACTTGCCGCCGGTGGGCTGGGTGTCGATATGGCTGCCGGTCATCACCGGCGGCAGTTGCGGGTTGCGTCCGGGGCGCCGGGCGAAAATATTGCCGATGCCGTCCACGGTCACGGTGCACCCGGCGTCCTCGCACCATTGCACGAACAGGTCCCGGGCTTGGCGATCGAGGTCGGTCAGGGCCAGGCGACAGACCCCGCCCTTGACCGTGGCGCCGAGCTGGGCCAGTTCCATGAGCGACTGCCACAGGCGGTCGCGGTTGATGTGCTGATGGCTGGATTGCAGAACCTCTACGGCAGCGTTCATGGTGATCTCCTCAGGCTTTTTTTCTGATCGTTCCCAGGCTGCGCCTGGGTGTTCATTGCTTTCTGGTCCTGCTCTGCGGTGACGCGGAGCGTCGCGGGGGCATTCCCACGCCGAGCGTGAAAACCAGCGACGCCCCGGCTTCTGGTTCCCGAGCTCCGCGCCCCGTGCCCGCCGTGATGCTGAACATCACAGCGGGCCTGCACGAGTGGCGGCTGGGTTCATACCGGGGTTTTGACGGCCACAGTCTGTGGGCTGCGCAGGCTGCACAGGCCGTAGTAGAGCAAGCCGCCCAGGGCCGAACCGGTGAACCAGCCGTAGCTGTAGAACCAACTGAACAGGTCGCTGCCCAGGGACAGCAGGGTCAGCACCACCGGCACACCGAAGGCGATAAAGCCGTTCCAGTTCCACGCCGGGTAGACGTCGTCGCGGTACAGCCCGGGCAGGTCCAGTTGCTGTTTCTTGATGATGAAATAGTCCACCACCATGATCCCGGCGATCGGCCCCAGAAGGCTCGAATAGCCCAGCAGCCAGTTGGAATAGACCGTCTCCAGGCTCACGTCGGAGACCAGCAGGCCGAGCTTTTTCAGCAGTTCGTGGGCCATCAGCGCCAGGCCCACCAGGCCGGTGAGGATCACCGCCTTGGTGCGCCCGATCAGCTTCGGTGCCAGGTTCTGGAAGTCATTGGTGGGCGAAACGATATTGGCGGCGGTGTTGGTCGACAGGGTGGCGATGATGATCAGCGCCATGGCCACGGCCACCCAGCCCGGGCTCTGGATATGCCCGATCAGGCTCACCGGGTCGGAGACGGTCACCCCCACCAGCTTGGCCGAGGCGGCGGTCAGCACTACGCCGAGGGATGCGAACAGGAACATGGTCAGGGGCAAGCCGTAGATCTGCCCGAGAATTTGCGCCTTCTGGCTTTTCGCGTAGCGGCTGAAGTCGGGAATGTTCAGCGACAAGGTGGCCCAGAAACCCACCATCGCCGTGAGCCCAGCCATGAAGTAACCGGTGACGCTGGCGCCTTCAGGACGCTTGGGCGGCTGGGCCAGCAGCTCGGTCAGCGAGACATTCGGCAAGGCCCACACCAGCAGCCCCGCGCCCACCAGGACCAACAAGGGTGCAGACAGGGTTTCCAGCCATTTGATCGACTCGGCGCCGCGCAGCACCACCCACAGGTTGAGGGCCCAGAAGATCATGAAGCCGATCACCTCGCCGGTACCGCCCAGGGCCTTCCAGCCTTCGAAGACCGAGCCGAGGAACAGGTGGATGGCCAGGCCGCCGAACATCGTCTGGATGCCGAACCAGCCACAGGCCACCAGGGCGCGGATCAGGCACGGCACGTTGGAGCCGATGATGCCGAACGACGAACGCAGCAGCACCGGGAACGGAATGCCGTACTTGGTCCCGGGAAAGGCGTTGAGGGTCAGGGGGATCAGGACCACGACGTTGGCCAGGAGGATCGCCAGCAGCGCCTCCCCCACCGACAGCCCGAAGTAGGCGGTGAGCACCCCGCCCAGGGTGTAAGTGGGCACGCAGATCGACATGCCGACCCACAATGCGGTGATGTGCCATTTGTTCCAGGTGCGTTCCGCGACCTTGGTCGGGGCGATGTCGTGGTTGTAACGGGGGCTGTCGAGTACATCACTGCCGGCGTCCAGCTCGTACAGGCCGTCGCGCTCGGTCACTTGAGATCTGTTCTGTTGCATGGCCGCTCCACTGTTCTTTTGATTATTTTGCTCATCAGGCGGCTGGCGGGGGGACCGCGAGCCGGACGATGGCCGGAGAACTTACGACTTTCAGCCACCGGCCAACCTGTCAGCGGCGGCACTCAATAAACGTGCCGGGTTGCCCATTGACGGTTCTGCCGAATCACTGAAATCCATGTAAACAACTGATGTTAATCAGTTTTATCCGTGCAACTAAGCAGCCGTCGGTTAGTTGCCTCTCCACTCAGGCCGAATGCAAGGCAAGTTGTCCGTTCAGTCAGGACTCAATCTGGTGCACAGGTATTTTTTTCAACACTTTCCTATAGGCGGCAAGCACCCCTCAAGCAGCTGATTTCACATAGGAAATCTTGACCATATTTGGATCCTGTCAAGTGCGTCAAAATGGTGAAGGGCTGCACCATTTTGCGGATTTTGTATTTTTATCGTTATTTTTCAATAACTTAATAACGATATAAGCTTATGAAAAATAATCTTGCTCATTCTTACAACAGCGACTAGTTTTTATTCCTGACACCGCTGACAGGAATAAAAAATCCCTCAGCATGCTCATTACAAAACACTTAGAACCGGCATAAGCCGGTCAAGCCTGCGAGGAACTCGGCATGTCTTTGTTGATCCGTGGCGCCACCGTTATTACCCATGATGAAAGTTATAAAGCCGATGTCTTGTGCGCCAATGGTGTGATCCAGGCCATCGGTACCGACCTGGACATTCCCTCCGCATGCGAAGTGCTCGACGGCAGCGGCCAATACTTGATGCCCGGTGGCATCGACCCCCACACCCACATGCAACTGCCGTTTATGGGCACCGTGGCCAGTGAGGACTTTTTCAGCGGCACCGCCGCGGGCCTTGCCGGTGGCACCACCTCGATCATCGACTTCGTGATTCCCAACCCGCAGCAGTCGTTGCTGGAGGCCTTTCACCAGTGGCGCGGCTGGGCCGAAAAATCCGCCAGCGACTACGGCTTTCATGTCGCAATCACCTGGTGGAGCGAGCAGGTCCGCGAGGAAATGGCTGAGCTGGTGAGCCAGCACGGGATCAACAGCTTCAAGCACTTCATGGCTTACAAGAACGCCATCATGGCCGCCGACGACACCCTGGTGGCGAGCTTCGAGCGTTGCCTGGAACTGGGCGCCGTGCCTACGGTGCACGCGGAGAACGGCGAGTTGGTCTACCACCTGCAGCGCAAGTTGCTGGCCCAGGGCATCACCGGGCCGGAAGCCCACCCGCTGTCGCGTCCGTCCCAGGTCGAAGGCGAAGCCGCCAGCCGAGCCATCCGCATTGCCGAAACCCTGGGTACGCCGCTGTACCTGGTGCACGTCTCGACCAAAGAGGCGCTGGACGAAATCACCTACGCCCGCAGCAAAGGCCAGCCGGTCTACGGTGAAGTGCTGGCCGGGCACCTGCTGCTGGACGACAGCGTGTACCGCGACCCGGACTGGCAGACCGCTGCCGGTTACGTGATGAGCCCGCCCTTCCGCCCCCGTGGCCACCAGGAAGCGCTGTGGCACGGCCTGCAATCGGGCAACCTGCACACCACTGCCACCGACCACTGCTGCTTCTGCGCCGAGCAGAAAGCCGCGGGCCGTGAGGACTTCAGCAAGATCCCCAACGGCACCGCCGGTATCGAAGACCGCATGGCGGTGCTCTGGGATGAAGGGGTGAACAGCGGGCGCCTGTCGATGCAGGAGTTCGTCGCCCTGACCTCCACCAACACCGCGAAGATCTTCAACCTCTACCCGCGCAAGGGCGCGATCCGCGTGGGCGCCGACGCCGACCTGGTGCTCTGGGACCCGCAAGGCACGCGGACCATTTCCGCCAAGACCCACCACCAGCAGGTGGACTTCAACATCTTCGAAGGCAAGACCGTACGCGGCGTGCCCAGCCACACCATCAGCCAGGGCAAGCTGGTCTGGGCCGACGGCGACCTGCGGGCCGAACGCGGTGCCGGGCGCTACATCGAACGCCCGGCCTACCCGGCCGTGTTCGACCTGCTGAGCAAACGCGCCGAGCTGCACAAACCGACCGCCGTCAAACGCTGATCCTTGTGTAGGCGCTGGCTTATGTAGGAGCTGGCTTGCCAGCGATAGCGCCCCCCAAACACAGCGCATTGCTCAAGGGCCCTTCGCCGGCAAGCCGGCTCCTACCTAAAGCGATGTTGTGTGTAACGCCAAGCAGATGCCCGTCAGAGGCAGCCGATAAAAAACCGTGAGGCCTGAACCGTGATCAAGACCCTGAACCATTTGCCCCATCCCTCTCAGGACGGGGCCACCCTCGCTGGCCATTTCACCGACCTGGCCCCCGCGCTCAACGCCCGCCAGGCGCACCTGGAAGCCTCGCGCTGCCTGTATTGCTACGACGCACCGTGCGTCAATGCGTGCCCCAGCGACATCGACATTCCGTCGTTTATCCGCAATATCCACACCGACAACGTGCAGGGCGCGGCGCAGAAAATTCTCTCGGCCAACATCCTCGGCGGCAGTTGCGCCAGGGTCTGCCCGACCGAGATTCTGTGCCAGCAAGCCTGCGTCAGAAACAACGCCGAGGAATGCGCCCCGGTGCTGATCGGCCTGCTGCAACGCTACGCCGTGGACAACGCGCACTTCAGCCAGCACCCGTTCCAGCGTGCGGCGGCCACCGGCAAGCGGATCGCCGTGGTCGGGGCCGGCCCGGCCGGGCTGTCCTGCGCCCATCGTTGTGCGTTGCACGGCCACGACGTGGTGATTTTCGAGGCCCGGGAAAAAGCCGGCGGCCTGAATGAATACGGGATCGCCAAATACAAGCTGGTGGATGATTTCGCCCAGAGGGAGCTGGAGTTTTTGCTGCAGATCGGCGGCATCGAAATCCGCCATGGCCAGAAGCTCGGCGACAACCTGACCCTGACCGACCTGCACCAGCAATTCGACGCGGTGTTCCTCGGCCTCGGCCTGGCCGCCAGCAAGCAGTTGGGCCTGGCCCACGAGGACGTCCCCGGCCTGCTGGCCGCCACCGACTACATCCGTGAACTGCGCCAGGCCGACGACCTCAGCCAACTGCCCCTGGCCGACCGCTGCATCGTCTTGGGCGCCGGCAACACCGCCATCGACATGGCCGTGCAAATGGCCCGCCTCGGCGCCCGCGACGTGAACCTGGTGTATCGCCGTGGCCTCGAAGAAATGGGCGCCACCGAACATGAGCAAGACATTGCCAAGGCCAATCAGGTGCGACTACTGACCTGGGCCGCCCCCGAGGAGGTGTTGCTCAACGACCAGGGCCAGGTGCGCGGCATGCGCTTTGCCCGTACCCGCCTCACCGAGGGCCGCCTGCAGACCACCGGGGAAACCTTCGAACTGGCAGCCGACGCCATCTTCAAGGCCATCGGCCAGGGCTTCGACGGCGCGGCCTTGAGCGACCCCTTGGCGCGGGAGTTGAAACGCGCCGGCGAGCGCATCCAGGTCGACGAGCAACTGCGCACCAGCCTGCCCGGGGTGTACGCCGGCGGCGACTGCGTCAGCCTCGGCCAGGACCTCACCGTGCAGGCGGTGCAACACGGCAAGCTGGCCGCAGAAGCCATGCATGCCCAACTCATGCTCAATGTGGAGGCTGCGTAAATGGCCGATCTCTCGATTGTCTTCGCCGGTATCAAAGCCCCCAACCCGTTCTGGCTGGCCTCCGCGCCGCCCACCGACAAGGCCTACAACGTGGTCCGTGCGTTCGAGGCGGGCTGGGGTGGCGTGGTCTGGAAAACCCTGGGTGAGGACCCGGCGGCCGTCAACGTTTCATCCCGTTACTCGGCGCACTTCGGGCCCAACCGCGAGGTCATGGGTATCAACAATATCGAGCTGATCACTGACCGTTCCCTAGAGATCAACCTGCGGGAAATCACCCAGGTGAAAAAGGACTGGCCGGATCGCGCCTTGATCGTTTCGTTAATGGTGCCGTGCGTCGAAGAATCCTGGAAAACCATCCTGCCCCTGGTGGAAGCCACCGGCTGCGATGGCATCGAACTGAACTTCGGTTGCCCCCATGGCATGCCGGAACGGGGCATGGGCGCGGCGGTGGGCCAGGTGCCGGAATACGTGGAGCAGGTGACTCGCTGGTGCAAGACTTATTGCTCGCTGCCGGTGATCGTCAAGCTCACGCCGAACATCACCGACATCCGCACCGCCGCCCGCGCCGCCCATCGCGGCGGGGCGGACGCGGTGTCGCTGATCAACACCATCAACTCCATCACCAGCGTCGACCTGGAGCGCATGGTGGCCCACCCGATGGTCGGCAGCCAGAGCACCCACGGCGGTTATTGCGGCTCGGCGGTCAAGCCGATTGCCCTGAACATGGTCGCGGAAATTGCCCGCGATCCGCAGACCCACGGCCTGCCGATCTGCGGCATCGGCGGCATCGGTAGCTGGCGGGACGCAGCGGAATTCGTGGCCCTGGGCTGCGGCGCGGTGCAGGTGTGCACGGCGGCGATGCTCCATGGTTTTCGCATCGTCGAAGAGATGAAGGACGGCTTGTCGCGGTGGATGGACAGCCAGGGCTACCACAGCCTGCAAGACTTCTCCGGGCGCGCGGTGGGCAACACCACCGACTGGAAGTACCTGGACATCAACTACCAGGTCATCGCCAAGATCGACCAGGATGCCTGCATCGGCTGCGGCCGCTGCCACATCGCCTGCGAAGACACCTCGCACCAGGCGATTGCCAGCCTCAAGCAGGCGGACGGCACCCATCACTATGAAGTGATCGACGATGAGTGCGTGGGCTGCAACCTGTGCCAGATCACCTGCCCCGTGCAGGACTGCATCGAGATGGTGCCCCAGGACACGGGCAAGCCCTTCCTCGACTGGCTGCACGACCCGCGCAATCCTTACAGGGAAGCAGCTGCAAGCGGTAAGTAGTAAGAGCAGCTACAAGCGGCAAGCGGCAAGCCTGGAGCTCACTTGCAGCTTGTCGCTTGCAACTTGCCGCTGCCTCTAAGGCTCGAGGCCGATGCCCCGCAGGATGACGCTGGTGACGGTCTGCACCGCCCGTTCGAACTGCATGTCCGACAGCGCTTGGTGGTCGTTGAGGATCATCACCTGATGATCGAAGTCGGCGTAGTGCTGGGTCGAGGCCCAGATCATGTACAGCAGGCTCGACGGCTCCACCGGCAGGATGCGCTTGTCCTCCACCCACTGCCGGATCTTCGCCTCTTTCATCTTGGCCCAGTCATACAGGCTGGCATCCAGCGCTTCGCCCAGGGTTGGCGCGCCGTGGATGATTTCGTTGGCCCAGACTTTCGAACCGTAAGGCCGACTGCGGGAGTGGTTCATCTTGGCGCGGATGTAGCTGCTGAGGACCACCCGTGGGTCATCGAACATCTCGAAGCACAACGCGTCCTGTTTCCACACTTCCAGCAGATCGAACAGCACCGCGCTGTACAGCTCGCTCTTGGTGCTGAAGTAGTAATGCAGGTTGGAACGCGGCAGTTGGACCTGTTCGGCGATATCGGCCATGGCGTGCCGGCATAGCCTTTTTCGGCGAAGACTTTCTCGGCGCCGAGGAGGATTTTTTCAACGTTACTGCGACGAATCTCGATCTTGTGATTGCCCATATGGGCTCCCTGGCAACAGCGTTAGGCAAGACTAGCATCCAGCCTCATACAACTACGAAACTTCCTGAACATGCCTTCCCCGGTGATAACGCCGGGGGTAGCATTCACCCGCACGCACTTGGGCCGCCTCAAGCGAAGCCGCCCTCCTGCCCTGACCCGATGGAACCTGCCCATGCCCATTCGCCTCCGCCGCCCCAGTGACGATGTGCCTCTGGCCGCGCTGTGGCTGCGCTCGGTGCGCGCCACGCATGACTTTCTAGACGAAGCGGACATCCAGTTGCTTTACCCCCTGGTGCGCGATGCCTACCTGCCGGGCCTGGAAGTGTGGGTGCTGGACAATCCCGATGGCCGCCCCGGCGGCTTTATCGCCCGGGCCGCCGACAAGGTTGAAATGCTCTTTGTCGAACCGGCCCAACTCGGCCAGGGCATCGGCCGCCAGTTACTGGACCATGTCAAAACCCTGCACGAGCACCTGAGCGTCGACGTTAACCAACAGAACCCCAGGGCCCATGGTTTCTACCGTCACTACGGCTTCGTCGAGTACGCACGCTCGGAAACCGACGGCGAAGGCCGGCCATTTCCAGTCATCCACATGCGCCTGGCAACCTCCTGAAGCCCGGGCCTGGGGCGTGGCTCGCCCCCTTCGGCAGCGACACAAAAATGCCCCAGCATTCGCACAAATAACGACAAGTCGCCCACAACCGGAGTTCTTAGAATCAGCGTTCCTCTTGCTGCGGACAACAATAATGACTACGCCAACCGCCAGGATCACCGAGAGCTATGTGGTCCTGGGTGCCAAAGAGAAGATCGGCTACGGCCTGGGTGATCTGGCCTGCAACCTGTCCTTCGGTTTCGTCTCGCTGTTCCTGTTGTATTTCTACACCGACATCTATGGACTGTCCGCCGCCGAGGCCAGCCTGATCTTCGTCATCGCCCGGGTGATCGACGCCCTGTTCAACATCCTTGTCGGCTATGCCGTGGACCGCACCCACAGTCGCCACGGCAAACTGCGCCCCTACCTGTTGTATGGCGCCCTGCCCCTGGCCGGCTTGAGCATCCTGTGTTTCAGCGCCTGGAACATCGAGCTCAAATTCACCTACGCACTGATCAGCTACACCCTCTATTGCCTGGCCTACACCACCGTCAACACGCCCTACTCGGCACTCACCAACCGCATGACCCAGCACGAGGGCTCCCGGGCCTCGCTGTCGGTGTACCGCTTTGTGCTGGCGGTGATCGGCTACCTGATCGTGGCCACCAGCGCCGAGCGCCTGGTGGCGTTGTTTACCGAACCCAGGGATGGCTACGTCTTCGCCGTCAGCCTATTCGCGCTGCTGGCGACCTTCTGCCTGATCGCCTGTTTCGGCATGACCCGGGAACGGGTGGATACACGCCAGGACAGGCCCTCACCCTCGCTGCGCGACATGCTGCGGGCGGTGTTCGATAACCTGCCGCTGATCCACCTGTCGCTGTTCACCCTGTTCTTCTACATCGCCTACACCCTGTGGATGGCCATCGCCGTGTACTTCATCAAGTACGTGATCGGCGACGAGGGTTTCAGCCCGCTGTTCTTCGCCCTGCAGACCGCTGCCTACATCCTCGGCACCGTGCTTTCGCAGACGCTCATTGCAAGGCTGGGCAAGAAGAAAATGACCCTCGGCGTGCTATTGCTGGGGATCGGCGGGCTGGTGATCCAGTACATCTTCGCCAGTCACAACCTGCCCCTGACCATGGTTTGCATCGGCCTGTACAGCATCACCCTGGGTGCCGGGTTCGTCGCCATGTGGTCGATGATTGCCGACACCGTGGAATACGCCGAATGGAAGAACGGCCACCGGGCCGAGGGCGCGATCTATGGTTTTTTCAATTTCGTGACCAAGATCGCCATGGCACTGGGCGGCGGCCTGGCTGGCCTGCTGCTGCAACTGTCGGGCTACTCGGCGGCCCAGGTGGATGCCCAGGCCATCAACGCCATAACCCTGATGATGACCCTGGTGCCCGCCCTGATGTTCGCCCTGGGTTTTGTCTTCGTGCTGTTCTACCCCCTGGACGAACAGAGCTACCGCAACCTGCTGCAGCGTATTGAACAACGCAAGCAAACGGCCCTAGCCCCCTGACCCTAAGGAGTTCCCCACCATGACCGATCCCCACGCCCCGTTGCTGGCCCGCATGAGCGTCGCCGACAAGGTCAAGCTGCTCAGTGGCCAAGGCTTGTGGCGCAGCGCCCGGTTGGAACACCTGGGTATCGATGACTTCATCATGACCGACGGCACCTACGGCGTTCGCTACAGTACCCAACAGATCGAGGACGGTGCCAGCTGGAGCTTCGAGGACTTTATCCAGGTGGTGAACCAGAGCTCTGGCGACACCCCGCAGCCCAGTGGTTCCGAGGCGCTGTTCAGCGCGTCGAAACCCGCTACGTGCTTTCCCAACGGTTCCAGCCTGGCCTGCTCCTGGGACCTGGACCTGGTGTACCGCATGGGCCAGGCCCTGGGCGTGGAATGCCAGCACTTCGGTGTCGGCCTGCTGCTGGGGCCGGGGATCAATATCCGCCGCACGCCCCTGGCCGGGCGCGGCTACGAATACTATTCCGAGGACCCAATCCTCAGTGGCGAGCTGGCCGGAGCCCTGATCAACGGCCTGCAGGACCAGGGCGTGGGTGCCAGCCTCAAGCATTTCGCCTGCAACAACTCCGAGTACCGGCGCACGGAAATGGACTCGGTGGTGGACGAGCGCGCCCTGCGCGAGATCTACCTGGCCGGCTACAAGCGCGCCATCGACCGCGCCCAGCCCTGGACGCTGATGTCTTCCTACAACCGCCTCAACGGCGTGCAGACCTCCCAGCATCACTGGCTGCTGACCCAGGTGCTGCGCGACGAATGGCAGTACCCGGGGCTGGTGATGTCCGACTGGTACGGCATCAAGGACCGGCCGGCGTCGCTGCTGGCGGGCAATGACCTGGGCATGCCGCAAAGCCAGCGCGACCAGCGCGAACTGCTGGCCGCCATCGAGCAAGGCCGGGTGCCCCCGGAGTGCCTGGACCTGGCCTGCCGGCGCATGCTGACCCTGATCGACAAGGTTCGGCGCGGCCGCAAACCCGAGACCCGGGCCGACTTCAATCAGCATCACGAACTGGCCCAGAGCCTGGCGGCGGAATCCCTGGTGCTGTTGAAAAACCAGGATCAACTGCTGCCCCTGTGCCCACGGAAAACCCCACGCATCGCCGTGCTGGGCAAACCGGCCCAGGCGCCGGTGATCCAGGGTTCGGGCTGCGCCACCACTCGGCCTTACCTGCTGGACCGGCCCCTGGACGAGATCTTCGAACTGGGGACCGAAGCCTTCGATATCCGCTATGCCGTGGGCACCCCGGATGACCATCAGCTCGACCCCATGGCAATGGCGCAAGCCCTGGATACCGCGCGAACCGCCGATGTGGCGATCCTCTTCGTCAGCACCGCGATTGGTGAAGACGGTGAAAACGGCGACCGGCAGAACCTCGATATTCTTCCCAGCCACGAGCAACTGATTATCCAGGTGGCCAAGGTCCAGCCCAATGTGGTTGTGGTCCTGGCCAACAGCGATGCGGTGGTCATGCCCTGGCTGGATCAGGCCAAGGCCGTGCTGGAAACCTTCTTTGCCGGCCAGGGCATGGGCCGCGCCGTGGCCCAGGCATTGTTCGGGCTGGTCAACCCCAGCGGCAAACTCACCGTCAGCGTGCCCCACTGCCTGGAACACACCCCGGCCTTCCTCACCTACCCCGGGGAAAACCTGCAACAGCGCTACAGCGAGGGGCTGTTCGTCGGCTACCGCTACTACGATAAACGTCGCCTGGAGCCCTTGTTCCCATTCGGCTTCGGCCTCAGCTACACCCATTTCGAGTACCACTCGCTGGCCACCTCCAGCGCCACCCTGGAGCCCGGCCAAGCACTGACGGTCACCGTGGAGCTGGGCAACAGCGGTGAACGTTTCGGCAAGGAGGTGGTGCAGTTGTACCTGGCCCCGCCGGCCTGCCGCCTGCCCCGGGAGGTCCAGGCCTTGAAGGCCTTTGCCAAGGTGGCCCTGGAGCCTGGGCAACGTCGCTGCGTCGAGCTGCACCTGGATTGGCAGGACTTCGCCTATTACGACCCCGCCTTCGCCCGCTGGGTCGTGGACAGCGGCGAGTACCAGGTGCGCGTAGGGGGTTCTTCGCGGCACATCGAACTCGTGGCCAGGGTCCAGGTGCAGGCCCCGGTGCTGTACCCACCGGTCAACCTCCACAGCTCCCTGGTGCAACTGCTGGACAACCCGCCGCTGTTCGAACGGGTGGCGAAGCTGGTCGCGGACAAAAGCGGCATGCCGGAAGCACATACCAGGGAAAAACTGCGCAAGATCGCCCCGGAGCTGTTTTGCGGTTTACTGATCACCCTCACGGAAATGCTCGAACTGGATATTTCCCGCGAGGAGCTGGCGGCCGCCCTGGACGCCGAGGCAGGCGCACCAGCGGGTGGCTCGGCCATGCTCACCGGGCCACAGTAAAGCCTGCACGCCGACGCCACTGACTGGAGACGCCTGAAATGCTGCCCTTCGCCCTGACTCGCAACCCCATGCCGACCCTGCCCGGCCATGAACTGGTGGAGTTCGATCGGCAGCAGATCAACCTGTTCGCGGCCCAGGTGCAGCGCTGCGAGGCCCACTGGCACGCCGCCGCTGAACTGATCCATGTGCTCCAGGGCCGGTTTGCCATCCGCCTCGACCAGCACAGCCAGGAGTTGGGCCCTGGCGGCATGCTGTACATCAACCAGGAGCGCATCCACGAGTTGCAAGCCTTGGAGCCCGATAGCCAACTGCTCACGGTGCAGTTCTCGCCCCACCTGTTCAATGATTTGCAGCCCGCCCTGCTGATCCACTATCAGGTGGCCGACAGCCTTCACTACAGCGCGCGCGACCGGGAAATCAAAGCCGCCCTCAAGCAACTGGTGGAACAGCAACTGCAGGGCACCGACCGGGATCCGTTTCGGCGGATCGCGCTGATCTACCTGCTGCTGTCCAGCCTGCAGCAGGCCAACGCCGGACCGCGCCAGCCGCCACCGGAGCCCTTGCGCAGCAAGGACCAACAGCTGATCAAGCACTGTATTGACTACATCCACTGCCACTACGAACGGGAGTTGCCCCTGGCGGAAGTCGCCGCCCAGGCCCACCTCAGCTACCACCACTTTTCCAAGCTGTTCAAAAAGGTCAACGGCTGCAATTTCAAGGATTACCTGGCTCAGGTACGGATCAACCGCGCGCGCTTCCTGCTGAAACATACGCCGCTGCCGATCACCGAGATCAGCTACAGCTGCGGCTTCAGCGAGCACAAGCAACTGATCGCGGCCTTTCGCACCTACTGCGCCCTGACCCCCAGCGAGTACCGCAAGCAGTACCTGTCACAACTGCAACGCGACTACCACGATGCCGGGCGCGATGTTCGCTGTCTGGAATGGGACAGCCGGCTGATGGGCCTGCTGGCCCCGTCGCCGTAAACAGGCCGGCCGCGACGTGCCCCATCGAGGCCGCCCTGGGCCTCCGAGGCGCCGGCCAGCGCTATGGGGTTGGGCCCGCCGTATCAATGCTCACCACCACCGACATGCCCGGGCGCAGGCGTTGGCTTTCATCCTGGTCGGGGTCGACGCTGATGCGCACGGGCACGCGCTGGGCGATCTTGACGAAGTTGCCGGTGGCATTGTCGGCTTGCAGCAGGCTGAATTCGGAGCCGGTGGCCGGTGAGATGCGCTGCACCCGGCCATGGAATCGGCGGTGGTTCAAGGCGTCCACGGTGAAGCTCACCGGCTGGCCGATACGCACTTGGTCCATCTGGGTTTCCTTCATGTTGGCGATCACCCACAGCTGGTCAGGCACCAGCGCCATCAACTGCGCCCCGGAGTTGACATAGGCCCCCAGGCGCACGCCGATCTGCCCCAGTTGGCCATCCCGTGGGGCCAGGATCCGGGTGTTGGACAGGTCGATGCGGGCCAGTTGCACCGCGGCCTCGGCATTGGCCACGGCGGCTTCCAGGGAGCCGCGATTGACGATCACCGTTTGCAGGTCTTGCCGGGCGATTTCCAGGGACGCCTGGGCCTGGGCCACGGCCGCCACGGTCTGGGCGTTGGCAGCGCGGGCCACGTCCAGCTCGCGCTGGGACACTGAACCGTCGCTGACCAGGGCTTCATTGCGCCGCAGGTCTGCCGCGCTCTTGCGCGCCTGGGCCTGGCTATCGGCCAGGGCGGCCTGGCGCAGCTTGATGGTGGCTTCGGCGCTGTTGCGTTGTTGCAGCACATTGGCCAGCGCCGCCTTCTGCACCGCCAATTGGGCCAGGGACTGATCCAGGCGCTGCTGATAGATACGGTCGTCGAGGCGCACCAGCAGGTCGCCCGCCTTGACGAACTGGAAGTCCTGCACCGGCACCTCGAACACATAACCGCTGAGCTGCGGGCCGATGATGGTCACTTGGCCGCGCACCAGGGCGTTCTCGGTGCTTTCGATGGCGCTGCTGAACGGCGGCAACTGCCAGGCGTACAAGACAATCAGCACGCCGGCCAGGGCCACCGCGGCAAAGCCCAGGGACGAAAGCAGGCGCACCCGCAGCGAGCGCGGCGCAGTGGCCGGGCTGGACGGTGGCGCCGTGCCCTCGGGGGTGGCGGCAATGGCATGGGTGGTCGTGGTGGTGGGTTCGCTCATGAAGAAGGGGCACCGCTGGGTTGAGTGGGCGCAGCCGCCGGCTCGACCGTTCGGGTCGTGCTCAGCAGCCACAGGCTACGAATGAAAATCCAGATCATGGTCAGCACGGCGATCACCGCGATCAGCATGAACACGTCGTTATAGGCCAGTACGTTGGCCTCCCGGGTCGCGGCCGTGGCCAGGCTGCGAATGCCCTGCAGGGTGCGCAGGTCCGGGTCGGCGATCAGCGAACCATAGGCTGACCCGCCGCTCTGCACCCGCGCCAGGACCCGGGGGTCGAGCAGGGTCAATTGCTCGACGATATGGCTGGAATGCACCTTCTCGCGGATGACCTGGAAGGTCCCGAGCAAGGCCGCGCCGATCAGCCCGCCGAGGTTCTGGCAGATGCCGAACAGCACCGAGAAACTCACCAGGTTGCGCGGGTTGGTCAGCACGTTGCGGGTGCCCAGGACCATGGTCGGGCCGAGGAAAAACGTGCCGCCGAAGGCCAGCAGGAACTGGCTCAGGTACATGTTGGCCGGGCGCGTCAGGTTGCTGGAAAAGCTATCCATCACCGAGCCCACGGCCATCAGCGCCAGGGAAATGATCAGCGGCATAAACAGGTGCGCCGGGTTGATGGTCAGGGCACTGGTGGCCAGCCCGGCGATGCTGCCCAGGAGCATCACGCCATAGAGCAGGCGCATCTGCTCGCTGCTCATGTTCAGTGCCTGGAGAAACCCCACCGCGCCCGTGGACTGTTCGGACAGCACCATGCGAATCAGGATCACCGCCAGGGCCAGGCGGATGATCGCCCCGCTGCCCAGCCAGCGAGTCATCAGCATCGGGTTGCTGCGGTTATGTTCGATGCACAAGCCGGCCATGATCAGCACGATGGAGCCGGCCGAGGCCAGGCCGATCCACGGCGCCTCCAGCCACCAATCGATGCGCCCCAGGGACAGCACCGCACACAGCAGCGCCACGCCGCTGGCCAACAGGGCAAAGGTCAGGAAGTCGAGTTTTTCGAAGGTCTTGAAGCGGTCCCCCGGTGGCAGCTTGAGCATGAACACGCAGCCCAGGGAGGTCAGCGCCAGGCCCAGTTCGAACAGGTACAGGCCGCGCCATTCGGCGATCTGCAACAGGTCTTCGGAGAACAGCCGGGCCAGGGGCAAGGCCAACTGGGACGTGCCCAGCCCCAGCACCAGGGCCTTGAGCCGCCATTTCGCCGGAAAGGCCTGAACCATGTAGTACAGGCCCAGGGAGCTGAGGGCCGCGCCGACCATGCCGTGGGCGGCGCGCACGGCAATCGCCGAATTGAGGTCGTTGACGAACAGATGGCCGAAGGTCACCAGGGCGTAGAGCACCAGGAACACTTCGGTAAAGGCCCGCAGGCCGAACTGCTGGCGAAACTTCACCAGCAGCAGGTTCATCGACACGTTGGTCATCACATAGGCCGCCGGCAACCAGGCCATCTCCGCCGTGGTCGCCCCCAGCGCCCCTTGCAGGTAAGGCAGGTTGGCAATCACCAAGGAGTTGCCCAGGCCGCCAGTGAGCGCCACCAGCAGCCCTACCAGGGCAAAGGCCAGGCGCTTGTGGGTGGGGTGCAAAGGGGTCGACGGGGAACCGGGCAAGCTGGGCTTTTCGTGGGGCTGCCACTGGCGCGGGGCGTAGTGATCCATTACCTGACCTTGTGCGGTGCGCCGACCACTGCTGTCGGCGCGATACCGCTAAATAGTATTTCAAGGGATGAAGCGAGGCTGATTTTTTTCACCTCATCCTTCGCCCCCGGCACGCTGGCGGCACACACAGGCGTGCCGGCAGTGGCAGCGGCGCGCCCTCGGTGCCAGGCCAGTGACATCGACCAAACGCCAGGTCATCACACAACATCAAGAAACTCCCCTCTGTTGGATCGAACCACCCCGCCTGGACTGATCGTCTAAAAACTGCACTTAACACGGCACAAAACCGTAAAAAAGCCTACTCCTCGGTACATCTTTTTCAGCCGGGAACGTTGACAAATCCCCCTAGGGACCACAACACTCCGCACAGTCATACGACAACCTACAACATGACGCGCTCATGGAATAAGAACAACAACACGGAGACTCACCATGCACTTCAAACGCACCCTGCTGCTGGCTGCCCTGCCGCTGGCCATCGGTTTTTCAAGCCTGACCCAGGCCCTGGAAATCAAATTCGCCGACATCCACCCCGCCGGTTACCCCACCGTGGTGGCGGAAGAGAACCTGGGTAAAACCCTGGTCAAGGAAAGCAACGGCCAGTTGACCTTCAAAATGTTCGCCGGTGGCGTGCTGGGTTCAGAGAAGGAAGTGGTGGAACAGGCTCAGGTCGGGGCGATCCAGATGGCCCGGGTCAGCCTGGGCATCATCGGCCCGGTGGTGCCAGACGTGAACGTGTTCAACATGCCGTTCGTGTTCCGTGACCAAGCCCATATGCGCAAGGTCATCGACGGCGAAATCGGCCAGGAAATCCTCGATAAAATCACCAACTCCGAATTCAACCTGGTGGCCCTGGCCTGGATGGACGGCGGCACCCGCAACCTCTACACCAAGAAACCGGTGCGCACCCTGGCCGACCTCAAGGGCATGAAAATCCGCGTGCAGGGCAACCCGATGTTCATCGAGACCATCAACGCCATGGGCGGTAACGGCATCGCCATGGACACCGGGGAAATCTTCAGCGCCCTGCAGACCGGGGTCATCGACGGTGCGGAAAACAACCCGCCGACCCTGCTTGAGCACAACCATTACCAGAGCGCCAAGTTCTACAGCCTGACCGGGCACCTGATCCTGCCGGAACCGATCGTGATGTCGAAGCTGACCTGGAACAAGCTCACCCCCGAGCAACAGGCCCTCGTGAAAAAGGCCGCCCAGGCCGCCCAGCTGGAAGAGCGTCAACTGTGGGACATCAAGTCCGCCAGCAGCGAGGCCAAGCTCAAGGCCGCCGGCGTCGAGTTCATCACCGTGGACAAGAAGCCTTTCTATGACGCCACCGCCAGCATCCGCCAGAAGTACGGTGCCCCGTACGCCGAGCTGATGACCCGCATCGAAGCCGTCGAATAACCCCCTCTCTTTCCGCTAGCAGGCCCGGCCGAACGACCGCGCGCAGGCGTGGGCGCTCGGCCCGGTTACGGTGAAACCCGATGAAGAAGCTCGTGCTGAGCCTCAATGACCGCCTGTACATGACCTGCATCTGGGTCGCCGGGCTGTCGATCCTGGCCATCTCCCTGATCATCCCCTGGGGCGTGTTCGCCCGCTACGTGCTGGGCACCGGCTCCAGTTGGCCGGAGCCCACGGCGATCCTGCTGATGATGGTGTTCACCTTTATCGGCGCCGCCGCCAGCTACCGCGCCGGCGCCCACATGGCGGTGGCCATGGTCACCGATCGCTTGCCGCCCAAGGCCAAGGCCGCTGCAGCGCTGCTGGCGCAACTATTGATGGCGACCATCTGCCTGTTCATGACGATCTGGGGCACCAAGCTGTGCCTGGCCACCTGGAACCAATTCATGAGCGCCCTGCCGACGTTACGGGTGGGCATCACCTACATGCCGATTCCCGTGGGCGGCGCCGTGACCCTGGTGTTTGTCCTGGAAAAACTCTTGCTGGGCGACCAGAGCCAGCGCCGCGTGGTGCGTTTCGACCTGGTCGAAGAAAACGAAGGGGCCGCGTAAATGGATGCGCTGATTCTGTTGGGCAGCTTTATCGCCTTGATCCTTCTTGGCATGCCGGTGGCCTATGCCCTGGGCCTGTCGGCGCTGATCGGCGCCTGGTGGATCGACATTCCGTTCCAGGCCCTGATGATCCAGGTGGCCGGCGGCGTAAACAAATTCTCCTTGCTGGCGATTCCATTCTTCGTGCTGGCTGGGGCCATCATGGCCGAGGGCGGCATGTCCCGCCGACTGGTGGCCTTCGCCGGGGTGCTGGTGGGCTTCGTGCGCGGCGGCCTGTCGCTGGTCAACATCATGGCCTCGACGTTTTTCGGGGCGATTTCCGGCTCCTCGGTGGCCGACACCGCGTCGGTAGGCTCGGTGCTGATTCCGGAAATGGAACGCAAGGGCTACCCCCGGGACTTCTCCACCGCAGTGACCGTCAGCGGCTCGGTGCAGGCGCTGCTGACGCCGCCCAGCCATAACTCGGTGCTCTACTCCCTGGCAGCCGGCGGCACGGTGTCGATTGCCTCGCTGTTTATGGCGGGCATCGTTCCGGGCCTGTTGATGAGCGCCTGCCTGATGGTGCTGTGCCTGATCTTCGCGAAAAAGCGCAACTACCCCAAGGGCGAAACCATCCCCCTGAAACAGGCGCTGAAAATCTGTGGCGAAGCGCTCTGGGGCCTGATGGCCATGGTGATCATCCTCGGCGGCATCCTGTCCGGGGTGTTCACCGCCACCGAGTCGGCGGCGATTGCCGTGCTCTGGGCGTTCTTCGTCACCATGTTCATCTACCGCGACTACAAGTGGCGTGAACTGCCCAAGCTGATGCACCGCACGGTGCGGACCATTTCCATCGTGATGATCCTGATCGGCTTCGCCGCCAGCTTCGGCTACATCATGACCCTGATGCAGATCCCGTCGAAAATCACCACGATGTTCCTGACCCTGTCGGACAACCGTTACGTGATCCTGATGTGCATCAACGCCATGCTGCTGATGCTGGGCACGGTGATGGACATGGCGCCGCTGATCCTGATCCTGACGCCGATCCTGATGCCGGTGATTCTGGGGATTGGCGTGGACCCGGTGCATTTCGGCATGATCATGCTGGTCAACCTCGGGATCGGCTTGATTACCCCGCCGGTGGGCGCGGTATTGTTTGTCGGCTCGGCAGTGGGCAAGGTCAGCATCGAAAGCACGGTCAAGGCCCTGCTGCCGTTCTACGCCGTGCTGCTCCTGGTGCTGATGGCCGTGACTTACATTCCGGCGCTGTCGCTGTGGTTGCCGAACCTGGTGCTCTGAGCGCACCGCTGAAAACCCCGGGCCCCGCCAAGGCGGTGGCCCGGGCCCTCTTTCCCTTGCCTGGTGCCGTTGCATGCCTGCACGCTTGCTGACCCTCGAAGACTCATTCACCCGCCTGACCCTGGCGCCCCAGACAGGCGCCGCCATCGTCAACTGGAGCGTGCTGGGCAGCGACCTGCCGCTATTGCGCCACAGCGACGCGGCGGCCATTGAAAGTGGCCTGCCGGGCAAGCTGGGTTGCTATGGCTTGATCCCCTGGTCCAACCGCATCGCCCAGGGCGGCTTCCAGTGCCCCGAAGGCTGGCTGGCCCTGACGCCGAACAACCCCGGCGACCCGCTGCCGATTCACGGCAGCGCCTGGCAGCAACCCTGGGAAGTGCTGGAACAGCAGGCCGACAGCGTGCTGCTGGAGCTGCACGCCGACTACCCCTTCGCCTACCGCGCCCGGCAACGGGTGCAGTTGAAGGACGGTTGCCTGAGCATTGAACTGCAGGTCACTCACCTGGATTCGGCGCCGGCCTGGCATGGCCTGGGCCTGCACCCTTACTTCCCGCGGCGGGCCGACAGCCGCTTGCAGGCCCATGCCGAGCAGGTCTGGCATTGCGCCGAGACGCGCCTGCCCACCGAACTGGGCGCATTGCCGCCAGCATGGAATTTCCGCCAGGCCAACGACCTGCCGCCAACCCTGGTGGACAACGGTTTTACCGAGTGGGACGGCCAGTGCCGGATCATCGAAGCAAGCGCCGGCTACCAGTTGCTGTGCCAGGCCAGCGGCGCCGACTACTTCCTGCTGTACTGCCCGCCGGGCAAAGCGTTCTTCTGCTTCGAGCCGGTCAGCCACCCGGTCAATGCCCACCATCTGCCGGGGCACCCGGGGCTGCGGCTGTTGGAACAGGGGCAAAGCACCGAGCTGACGTTCAGCCTGCAGTACCAGCCCCTGTAAGACGGCCTAGAGCCAGCCCAGCCAGCTCCAGTAGGTGGCGGCGAACACCAGCAGTAACAGGTAGCCCACCAGGGTCACGATCACCCCGACCCGGGCGAACTGCCGAGCGGTGAAGGTTTCAGTGCCCAGGCAGACCATGTTCTGTGGGGCGTTGATCGGCAGGATAAAGCCGAAGCTCACGGCAAACCCCAGGAGCATGGTCATGCCCAGGCGACTGAAGTCCCCGGGCAGGGTTTGCAGGACCGCCATGAGGATCGGCAGCAACGCCGAGGTCAACGCCGTGGCACTGGCAAACCCCAGGTGAATCAGGATCAGGAAGCCCCCAAGGATGGCAAACACCGCCAGCGGCCCTAGCTGATCCAGCCCGGTGCGCCCCACCACCTGGCCGCCCAGCCATTGCCCGGCGTGGGTGGTCAGCAGGGCCGAACCGAGGCTGATGCCAACCCCGAAGACAATCACCGTGCCCCAGGGAATCCGCGCCTGCACGTCCTTCCAGGTCATGATGCCGATCCGTGGCAACAGCAGGACTACCAGCCCGGCGTAAGTGGTCGTGGTGGTGTCGAAGGCGTGCAACTTGCCTTCCGTGGCCCAGGCCAGAAGCAGCAGCACCGACACGCTGAGCAAGCGTTTCTGCGGACCGCTCATGGGGCCCAGCTCCGCCAGGGACTGGGCCACCGCCTCCTTGCCGCCGGGGATGCTGTCGCTTTCCGGTGGCAGCAACTTCAGCACCAGCCACAGCAGCACCACGGACATGATCAGGGCCCAGGGCGCGCCGGCAATCAGCCAGTCGATCCAGGACACGCGCTGGCCGAGCATCTTGTCCATAAAGCCCAGGGTCAGCAGGTTCTGGGCGGCGGCAGTCTGGATCCCGACGTTCCAGATGCTGGTGCCCTGGGCCACCACAATCATCAGCCCGGCGGCGATGTTCGAGCGCTTATCCACGCCAAAGGCGGCAATCACCCCCATCATGATCGGCACCACGCAGGCGCTGCGGGCCGTGGCGCTGGGCACCAGCAGGCTGAGGAGAATGGTCACGGCAATGGCGCCGATCAGGATGCGCCGGGTGCTGGTGCCGACCCGGCTCAGGGTGATGAGGGCGATGCGCCGGTCGAGCCCGGTGTGGGTCATGGCCGCGGCGATAAACAAGGCGCCGGTGACCAGGGCCAGGGCCGAGTTGGAAAACCCGGTCAGGGCCAGGGTGATGGCGGCGGAACTGCCGTAGGTCTGGCTGGGGTCCTGCAGGGTGGGGGCGGTGCCGATCAGCACCGCCATCAGGGCGGTGATCATGATGGCGCTGGCCTCGTAGGACACCGCCTCGCTGATCCACACCACCACGGCAAACGCCAGGATCGCCAGCATGCGCTGCCCTGCTATCGGCAAGTCGGCGGGCAGGGGCAACAGCAGCACACCGATCATCGCCAGTACGGCCAGCATCAATCCCAGGGGTAAACCGGCCTTGACCGCAGGTGCTTGAGTGGCGGGCATGGGCCTAATCCTTATTCAGATGAAAGGTCGGCAGCATGCCGGGAAACACCCGCGACCCCTTTGATAAAGGTCAAGCCCGCGGGTTTGCGCCGGTTCCAGGTCGGTAAAAAAGTGGCTTCAACGGGCTTTCGGCCGTGGCCAGAAAATATTTTCTCTCCGCGACCGCACATTTTTTTGCGCAGAAAGGTCAAAGTGCCATCAAGGCGACAAGGAGTCGACGTGATCACGACCAACACTCCCTCTGCAGGTGCCTTTATGCTGAAACTCATCGCGTTGAATCAATTGCGGATGGGCATGTACATCCATCAATTCTGCGGTTCCTGGCTGGACCACTCGTTCTGGAAAGCCGGCTTCATCCTCGACAGCCCCCAGGACTACCAGCGTCTGCAACGCTCCAGTATGCACAACCTCTGGATCGACTCGGCCAAAGGCCTGGACCTTGCGCCCAGCGAGCCGGTTATGACCGAGCATGACGAGGCGCTGTCCGCGCCCACCCTGCGCCGCCCGCCCCAGGTGCCCATGAGCGAGGAACTGGAACGGGCACGCACGCTGTGCGCCCACTCCCGGCAAGCAGTGATGAACATGTTCCAGGAGGTGCGCCTGGGCCGGGCCGTGGACATGCAGCACGCCGGCGCCCTGGTGGAGCGCATCACCGATTCCCTGCTGCGCCACCCCAACGCCCTGATCAGCCTGGCGCGGCTGAAAACCGCCGATGACTACAGCTACATGCATTCGGTGGCGGTGTGTGCCCTGATGATCGCCCTCGCTCGCCAACTGGAACTGCCCGCCCAGCAAGTGCAACAGGCCGGGATGGCCGGGCTGTTGCATGACATCGGCAAACTGACCATCCCCGACAGCATCCTCAACAAGCCGCACAAGCTATCGGACAGCGAATACGACCAGATCAAGCACCACCCCCAGGCCGGCAGCGAGATTCTGCGACAAAGCCAGGAGGTGGACGCACTGGTGCTCGACGTGTGCCTGCATCACCACGAAAAGGTCGATGGCTCCGGCTACCCGCACCAATTGGAAGGTGAGCAGATCAGCCTGTTCGCGCAGATGGGCGCAGTCTGCGACGTGTATGACGCGGTGACCTCAAACCGCCCCTACAACCGCGGCTGGGACCCGGCCGAGGCGATCCATCGCATGTCCGGCTGGGACGGCCATTTTGACACCCGGGTGTTCCAGGCCTTTGTCAAAAGCGTCGGCATTTACCCGGTGGGCTCCCTGGTGCGCCTGCAAAGCGGACGCCTGGGGGTGGTGCTGGAGCAACATGCCAGCTCGCTGCTGATGCCCAAGGTCAAGGTGTTCTTTTCGACCCGCTCCAACCTGCCGATCCAGCAAAGCGTGCTCGACCTGGCCAAGTTGCGCGGCCAGGAACGCATCATCGGCCGTGAAGCCCCCGAGGACTGGGACTTCAACTACCTCGAACAGCTGTGGACCGGGGTCGCCCACTAAAACCCCGCCCGCCTCCTGTGTCCGGCCTTAGCTGCCCAAGCTCAGGCCATTGGCCGGCAGCGGCAGCGCGGTCTTGTAGCGCACCTGCTTGAGGGCAAAGCTGGAGCGGATATTGGCCACCCCCGGCACCTTGGTCAGGAAGTCCATCATGAAGCGCTCCAAGGACTGGATGGTCGGCACCAGCACCCGGATCAAATAATCCGGGTCACCTGCCATCAGGTAGCACTCCATGACTTCCGGGCGGTCGGCGATGGCTTCTTCAAAGTGCTGCAGGGCCTCCTCCACCTGTTTCTCCAGACTGACGTGAATGAACACGTTGACGTGCAGCCCCAGCAGCTCGGCATCCAGCAGGGTCACCTGCTCGCGGATCACCCCCAACTCCTCCATGGCCTTGACCCGGTTGAAACACGGGGTGGGCGACAGGTTCACCGAACGGGCCAAGTCGGCGTTGGTGATGCGGGCATTCTCCTGAAGGCTGTTGAGAATGCCGATGTCCGTACGGTCCAGTTTGCGCATGAGATAAAACAACCTTCTTTTTGTGGTTATGCAGAATTTTTATCTGCAAATAACCGCCAGCGCAATGAAACACAGATAAATATTCTCCTTGGCCCGGCCTATGATGTTTGTAGGACAAGATTTCCCTTACCCAGGGAATAACGGTCAGCTAAGCGCGCCCAATTACAAGAATTCACAAGATCGAGCGTAATAAGCCATGAACCAAGCGTACGAACCGCTGCGCCTGCACGTTCCCGAACCCTCGGGCCGTCCCGGTTGCAAGACCGACTTCACCTACCTGCACCTGAACGATGCCGGCCTGGTGCGCAAGCCCCCCATTGATGTGGAACCCGCCGAGACCGCCGACCTCGCCCGCGGCCTGATCCGTGTGCTCGACGACCAGGGCAACGCCTTGGGCGAGTGGGCCGCCGACGTACCGGTTGAGATCCTGCGCAAGGGCATGCGCGCCATGCTCAAGACGCGGATCTTCGACAACCGCATGGTGGTCGCCCAGCGCCAGAAGAAGATGTCCTTCTACATGCAGAGCCTGGGCGAAGAAGCCATCGGCAGCGCCCAGGCCCTGGCCCTGAACATCGATGACATGTGCTTTCCCACCTACCGTCAGCAGAGCATCCTGATCGCTCGCGACGTGCCACTGGTGGACATGATTTGCCAACTGCTGTCCAACGAGCGTGATCCGCTCAAGGGGCGCCAGCTGCCGATCATGTATTCGGTCCGCGAGTCGGGCTTCTTCACCATCTCCGGCAACCTGGCGACCCAGTTCGTGCAAGGGGTGGGTTGGGGCATGGCCTCGGCGATCAAGGGCGACACCAAGATTGCCTCGGCCTGGATCGGCGACGGCGCCACCGCCGAATCGGACTTCCACACCGCCCTGACCTTCGCCCACGTGTACCGCGCGCCGGTGATCCTCAACGTGGTCAACAACCAATGGGCGATTTCCACCTTCCAGGCCATCGCTGGCGGTGAAGCCACCACCTTCGCCGGACGCGGCGTGGGCTGCGGCATTGCCTCGTTGCGGGTCGACGGCAACGACTTCATCGCGGTCTACGCCGCTTCGCGCTGGGCCGCCGAACGTGCCCGACGCAACCTCGGCCCGGCCCTGATCGAATGGGTCACCTACCGCGCCGGCCCGCACTCCACCTCGGACGACCCGTCCAAGTACCGCCCGGCTGACGACTGGAGCCACTTTCCCCTGGGCGACCCAATTGCCCGCCTCAAGCAGCACCTGATCAAGATTGGCCAGTGGTCCGAAGAGGAACACGCGGCGGTCAGTGCCGAGCTGGAAGCCGAAGTCATTGCCGCGCAGAAGGAAGCCGAGCAGTTCGGCACCCTCGCCGGCGGCCAGATCCCTAGCGCCGCCACCATGTTCGAGGACGTCTACAAAGACATGCCCGAGCACCTCAAGCGTCAACGCCAGCAGCTGGGGATCTGACATGAACGATCACAACAACGCTATCCAGTTGGACACCGCCATGACCACGACCACCATGACCATGATCCAGGCCCTGCGCTCGGCCATGGATGTGATGCTTGAGCGTGACGACAACGTCGTGGTGTTCGGCCAGGACGTCGGCTACTTCGGCGGCGTGTTCCGCTGCACCGAGGGCCTGCAGGCCAAGTACGGCACCTCGCGGGTGTTCGATGCGCCGATCTCCGAAAGCGGCATCGTCGGTGCAGCCATCGGCATGGGCGCCTACGGCCTGCGGCCAGTGGCGGAAATCCAGTTCGCCGACTACGTCTACCCGGCCTCGGACCAGATCATTTCCGAAGCCGCGCGCCTGCGTTATCGCTCCGCCGGCCAGTTCACCGCGCCCATGACCCTGCGCATGCCGTGCGGCGGCGGCATCTACGGCGGCCAGACCCACAGCCAGAGCATCGAGGCGATGTTCACCCAGGTCTGCGGCCTGCGCACCGTCATGCCGTCCAACCCCTACGACGCCAAGGGCCTGCTGATCGCCTCCATCGAAAACGATGACCCGGTGATCTTTCTCGAACCCAAGCGCCTGTACAACGGCCCGTTCGACGGCCACCACGATCGCCCGGTTACGCCCTGGTCGAAACACCCGTCGGCGCAAGTGCCGGACGGCTACTACAAAGTGCCGCTGGACGTGGCGGCCATCACCCGTCCGGGCAAGGACGTGACCATCCTCACCTACGGCACCACCGTCTATGTGTCGCAAGTGGCGGCCGAGGAAACCGGCATCGACGCCGAGGTCATCGACCTGCGCAGCCTGTGGCCCCTGGACCTGGACACCATCGTCAAGTCGGTGAAAAAGACCGGCCGCTGTGTGGTGGTGCATGAAGCCACGCGCACCTGCGGTTTCGGTGCCGAGCTGGTGTCGCTGGTGCAGGAACACTGCTTCCACCACCTGGAAGCCCCGATCGAACGCGTCACGGGTTGGGACACGCCCTACCCCCACGCGCAGGAGTGGGCGTATTTCCCAGGGCCGTCCCGAGTGGGCGCGGCGCTGCAACGGGTCATGGAGGTCTGAATGGGCACGCACGTTATCAAGATGCCGGACATCGGCGAAGGCATCGCAGAAGTGGAACTGGCGCAGTGGCACGTGAAAGTCGGCGATCTGGTGATTGAAGACCAGGTGCTGGCGGACGTGATGACCGACAAAGCCATGGTCGACATCCCCTCCCCGGTTCACGGCAAGGTGATTTCCCTGGGCGGCGAGCCCGGTGAAGTGATGGCCGTGGGCAGCATCCTGATCAGCATCGAAGTGGAAGGCGCGGGCAACCTCAAGGAGGCCGCCCAGGCCCCTGCGGCGGCAAAAGAAGCGGCGCCTGCGCCGCAGCCGGCACCCGCCGTTGCAACGCCGTCGGTGGAAAAAACCGCGCTCGAGAACAAGCCCGCCTCCTGCCGCGCGGCGCCCCAGGCCCCGGTGGCCCGAGAGGCCGAGGAACGCCCCCTGGCTTCGCCGGCCGTGCGCAAACACGCCTTGGACCTGGGCATCCAGCTGCGCCTGGTGCAAGGCAGCGGCCCCGCCGGGCGCGTGCTCCACGAAGACTTGGACGCCTACCTGGCCCAGGGCAGCCAACCGTCGCGCAGCCACTCGACCGCAGGCCCGGCCTACGCCGAGCGCCACGATGAAGAGCAGGTCCAGGTGATCGGCATGCGCCGTAAGATCGCCCAGCGCATGCAGGAAGCCACCCAGCGCGCCGCCCACTTCAGCTACGTCGAGGAAGTGGACGTCACCGCCGTGGAAGAACTGCGTGCCCAGCTCAATGAAAAATACGGCGCCAGCCGCGGCAAGCTGACCTTGCTGCCGTTTCTGGTGCGGGCCCTGGTCGTGGCCCTGCGGGACTTCCCGCAGATCAACGCCCGTTACGACGATGAAGCCCAGGTCATCACCCGCCACGGCGCGGTGCATGTCGGGGTCGCCACCCAAAGCGACGTCGGCCTGATGGTGCCGGTGGTGCGCCACGCCGAAGCCCGCAGCCTGTGGGGCAATGCCGAGGAAATCTCGCGTCTGGCCAAGGCCGCCCGCAGCGGCAAGGCAGCGCGGGACGAACTGTCCGGCTCCACCATCACCCTCACCAGCCTCGGCGCCCTGGGCGGCATCGTCAGCACCCCAGTGCTCAACCTGCCGGAAGTGGCGATTGTCGGGGTCAATAAAATCGTCGAGCGCCCCGTGGTGATCAAGGGCCAGATTGTGATCCGCAAGATGATGAACCTCTCCAGTTCCTTCGATCACCGGGTGATTGATGGCATGGACGCAGCGCAATTCATCCAGGCCATTCGCGGCCTGCTGGAACAACCCGCCACCTTGTTTGTGGATTGATGATCCGTGGAGCACCCATGCAACAGATTCTGAATACGCAACTGCTGATCATCGGTGGCGGCCCTGGCGGTTATGTGGCCGCGATCCGTGCCGGCCAGCTGGGCATTTCCACGATCCTGGTGGAAGGCCAGTCCCTGGGCGGCACCTGCCTGAACATCGGCTGCATCCCGTCCAAGGCGCTGATCCATGTCGCTGAGCAGTTTCACCAGACCCGCCATCACAGCCAGGGCTCGGCCCTGGGCATCGAAGTGGCAGCGCCGACCCTGAACATCGGCAAGAGCGTGGAATGGAAAGACGGCATCGTCGACCGCCTGACCACCGGCGTTGCCGCCCTGCTGAAGAAACACAAGGTCCAGGTGATCCAGGGCTGGGCCCAGGTGATCGATGGCAAGACCGTCGAGGTCAGCAGCGCCAATACCCGCATCCAGTGCGAGCACCTGCTGCTGGCCACGGGTTCGAAAAGCGTCAACCTGCCGATGCTGCCCCTTGGCGGGCCGATCATCTCGTCCACCGAAGCCCTGGCGCCCAAGGCCCTGCCCAAGCGTTTGATCGTGGTGGGCGGCGGCTACATCGGCCTGGAGCTGGGCATCGCCTACCGCAAGCTGGGGGCGGACGTCAGTGTGGTCGAGGCCCAGGAACGCATGCTTCCGGCCTATGACGCCGAGCTGACCCAGCCCGTACTGGAGTCGGTGAAACAGCTGGGCATCAAGCTTTACCTCAAGCACAGCGTCCAGGGGTTCGATGCCGCCAGCAGCACCCTGCAGGTCAGCGCGCCCGACGGCGAGACCCTGAACCTGGAAACCGACCAAGTGCTGGTGGCGGTCGGCCGCAAGCCCAACACCCAGGGCTGGAACCTGGAAGCCCTGAACCTGGACATGCAGGGCGCGGCGATCAAGATCGACAACCGCTGCCAGACCAGCATGCGCAACGTCTGGGCCATCGGCGACCTGAGCGGCGAACCTATGTTGGCGCACCGGGCCATGGCCCAGGGCGAGATGGTCGCCGAGCTGATCGCCGGCCAGCACCGCGAGTTCAACCCGGCGGCGATCCCGGCGGTATGCTTCACCGACCCGGAACTGGTGGTGGTCGGCAAGACCCCGGACGAGGCCAAGGCGGCCGGGCTGGACTGCCTGGTGTCGAGCTTCCCCTTCGCCGCCAACGGCCGAGCCATGACCCTGGAGTCGAAAAGCGGCTTCGTGCGGGTGGTGGCGCGCCGTGACAATCACCTGATTGTCGGTTGGCAGGCGGTGGGGGTCGGCGTGTCCGAGCTGTCCACGGCCTTTGCCCAATCCCTGGAAATGGGCGCACGCCTGGAAGACATCGCCGGCACCATCCACGCCCACCCCACACTGGGTGAAGCGGTACAGGAAGCGGCGCTGCGCGCACTGGGCCACGCCTTGCATCTGTAGACAGAAAAACCGGCGGCGTGAATTGGCATCCCGTGGCGGAGGAGGAAAGATCGTGAGCAGGCTAAGATTTTTGCCGTTCCCCCCATCGCCCGGGCTGCGATTTACCCCTGGAATGCAGTATTGTTGTGCCCATCCAAAAAAACGTCAGAAGCCTTGAGCCGTTGCGGCGGTTGTTAAGCGATAGAGGGTGTCATGGGTAACGAAAGTATCAATTGGGACAAGTTGGGTTTTGACTACATCAAGACAGATAAACGCTATCTGTCGCACTGGCGTGACGGCGCCTGGGACTCAGGCTCCCTGACCGAAGACAATGTGCTGCACATCAGCGAGGGCTCCACCGCCCTGCACTACGGCCAGCAATGCTTCGAAGGCCTCAAGGCCTACCGTTGCAAGGACGGCTCGATCAACCTGTTCCGCCCGGACCAGAACGCCGCCCGCATGCAACGCAGCTGCGCACGCCTGCTGATGCCCCAGGTGTCCACCGAGCAGTTCATCGAAGCCTGCAAGGAAGTGGTTCGTGCCAACGAGCGCTTCATCCCGCCTTACGGCACCGGCGGCGCCCTGTACCTGCGTCCGTTCGTGATCGGCGTGGGTGACAACATCGGCGTGCGCACCGCCCCCGAGTTCATTTTCTCGATCTTCTGCATCCCGGTCGGCGCCTACTTCAAGGGCGGCCTGACCCCGCACAACTTCCTGATCTCCAGCTACGACCGTGCGGCACCGCAAGGCACCGGCGCCGCCAAGGTCGGTGGCAACTACGCCGCCAGCCTGATGCCCGGCTCCCAGGCCAAGAAGGCCAGCTTCGCCGACTGCATCTACCTGGACCCGCTGACCCACACCAAGATCGAGGAAGTCGGTTCGGCCAACTTCTTCGGCATCACCCACGACAACAAATTCGTCACCCCGAACTCGCCATCGGTACTGCCGGGCATCACCCGCCTGTCGCTGATCGAGCTGGCCAAGACCCGTCTGGGCCTGGAAGTGATCGAAGGCGACGTGCTGATCGACAAGCTCTCGGACTTCAAGGAAGCCGGTGCCTGCGGTACCGCTGCGGTGATCACGCCGATCGGCGGCATCGAGTACCAGGAAAAACTGCACGTGTTCTTCAGCGAAAAAGAAGTCGGCCCGATCACCCAGAAGCTCTACAAAGAGCTGACCGGTGTGCAGACCGGCGACGTGGAAGCGCCAGAGGGTTGGATCGTCAAGGTCTGATCGCGCCCGGTTCCACCCAGCCCGCCCCTGCTTGCCAGGGGCGGGCTTTTTTATGTCGAGAAGCCCAACTGTCAGCCTATTTCCGAGGGGCATCAGACTTATCTTGCCGAGCCAGGGTAGCGATCTATATGATAAGAGTTATCATTCGCGACTTTCCTGCCCCGGTATCTTTTCGCCATGCCTTCACCTGCTCAAGCCAGTGCCAGCGATCTGACCCTGCTGTATCGCCAGCAACATCAGTGGCTGAAAAACTGGCTGCGCCTGCGGCTGAACTGCTCCGACAGCGCCGCCGACCTGGCCCAGGACACCTTTGTGCGGCTGCTGGCCAAGCCCGAGCCGGTGCAGATCCAGGCGCCGCGGAGCTTCCTGGCCAAGGTGGCGCAGAGCGTACTGAGCAACCACTACCGGCGCCAGAAGCTGGAGCGGGCCTACCTTGAAGCGTTGCAGCAGTTGCCCGCCCATGTCGTGCCAGACCTGGAGACCCAGGCCATCCTCCTGGAAACCCTGACCCAGCTGGATGCCGTGCTCGAACGCCTGGAGCCCGCAGTACGCCAGGCCTTTCTCTGGTCGCAGCTCGATGGCCTGGGCCATGAACAGATCGCCGAGCGCCTGCAAATCTCGGTCACCACGGTCAAGCGCTACATCGTCAAGGCCGGGGCCCAGTGCATCCTCTTCGACGACAGCCTGGGGCTCTCGTGAAACCGTCCTTGAGCACCGCGCCCCAAGCCCTCGACCTGGATATGGCCGAGCAGGCCATGCAATGGCAGCTCGACCTGCAAGAACCCGAGGTCAGTTCCGCCACCCTCGCCGCCTGGCAACGCTGGCGCCAGGCCCATCCGCAGCATGAGCAAGCCTGGCAACGGGCCGAGGCCCTGACCCAGCGCCTGCAGCAGGTGCGCAGCCAGGGCCACAGCGAACTGGCCCGCGCCACCCTGGCACCGAACCTCGGCCGCCGCCGTGCCCTCAAGCAACTGGGCCTGCTGCTGGCGGCCGGTGCCGGGGCCTGGGCCGCACGGGACACCGCCCTGATGCAGGATTGGAGCGCCGACTACAGCACCCAGGTCGCCAACAACGACGCGTCACCCTGGCCGACCAGACCCAGGTGCAGCTCAACACGGATACCGCAATCGCGGTGCGCTTCGATCAGCAGCAGCGGCGCATCAAACTGCTGCGCGGCGAGTTGCTGCTCACATTGACGCGGCAAACCTCGGCCCTGCCCCTGAGCGTTGAAACCGCCGAAGGCTGGATCGACAGCGCGTCGGCGCGCTTCAGTGTGCGCCAACAAGCCGGGCACACCGAACTGGTGGTCTACCAGGGCAACCTGACCCTGCGCCCGCGGGATACCGGGCACGCGAGCTTGTCCCTGGCAGCCGGCGAGTTGGCCCGTTTCAATCGTCACGGCCTGCTGCTGCGCCAGGCCCAAAACAACCCGCAACCGGCCTGGAGCCTGGGCATGCTGGTGGCCCAGGGGCAGCCCCTGGCGGAGTTTCTCGAGGAGTTGGGGCGTTACCGCCCGGGCCACCTGGCCTGCGACCCGAGCCTGGCCAGGCTGCCGGTTTCGGGGACCTTTCCCTTGGGCGATACCGACCGCGTGCTGTTCGCCGTGGCCGAGACCCTGCACCTGCAGGTCCGTCAATTCACACGTTATTGGGTGACCCTGAAACCCCGCACCGACCTGGGTTAAAAATATTTTTGCCTACAGGTGGTCTGTTTTTCGTGCTCGCGAGACTTAACCCCCAGAACATTCATTTGCAGGGGGAGCAACCCATGTCATTCGCCGCACAGCCACGCCGCAACCGGCCCTTTTCACTCAAGCAAAACCTCGCCGGCGCCGTAGCCCAGGGCCTGGTCTGCCTGACCGCCACCAGCACCGCCGTGCTGCTGCCGGCCTGGGCCCAGGCGGCCGAACAGGCCCAAGTGGAGTTCGACATTGCGCCGGGCAACCTGGCCGGCGCCCTCGCCCGTTTCGGCCAGACCGCGCACATTCTGCTGTCCTACCCGGCGACCCTGACCGAAGGCCGCAGCAGCCCCGGCCTCAAGGGCCGGTATGCAGTCGACAGCGGCTTGACCCTGCTGCTGGCCGGCACCGGCCTGCAAGCCGTGCGCGGCGCCAATGGCAACTACTCCCTGGAAGCCCGCAGCGCAGACGGCAGCCTGGAACTGAACCCGGTGTCGATCTCAGGCAAGGCACCAGGCTCCATCACCGAAGGCACCGGCGAGTACACCACCTACTCCTCCAGCAGCTCGACCCGGCTCAACCTGACGCCCCGGGAAACCCCACAGTCGATCACCGTAATGACCCGCCAGCGCATCGACGACCAGAACCTCAGCACCCTGACCGACACCCTGGAAGCCACCCCGGGCATCATCGTCACCCGCGACGGCCTGGGCGCGGAAACCGACAGCTACTGGTCCCGCGGCTTCGCCATCCAGAACTACGAGATCGACGGCGTGCCCACCAACACCCGCCTCGATAACTACTCCCAAAGCATGGCGATGTATGACCGGGTGGAAGTGGTGCGCGGCGCCAGCGGCCTGATCAGCGGCATGGGCAACCCGTCGGCCACCATCAACCTGATCCGCAAGCGCCCCACCAGCGAGGCCCAAGCCAGCATCACCGGCCAGGCCGGAACCTGGGACCGCTATGGCGGCGGCGTCGACGTCTCCGGGCCACTGACCGACAGTGGCAATGTGCGCGGGCGCCTAGTGGCCGACTACAAGACCGAAAGCGCCTGGGTCGACCGCTTCAAGCAAAAGACCCAACTGATGTACGGCATCAGCGAGTTCGACCTCACCGAAGACACCCTGCTGACCCTGGGCTTCAGCTACCAGCGCACCGACGTCGACTCGCCGCTGCGCACCGGCCTGCCCACGCGCTTCAGCACCGGTGAACGCACCGACTTCAAGCGCTCCACCAACACCGCGCCGACCTGGTCCTACAACGATCACCAGCAAAGCAGTTACTTCGCCTCCATCGAGCAGCAACTGGGCAACGGCTGGAGCGGCAAGATCGAGTTCACCCACGCCGAGAACCAGTTCGACGAGGTGTTCAACTTCGCCATGGGCGACGTCAACAAGGACGGCAGCGGCGCCACCCAGTTGCCGGTGCGCTTCTCCGGCACCCCGCGCCAGGACAACCTCGACCTGTACGTCACTGGCCCCTTCAGCCTGTTCGGCCGCGAGCACGAGCTGATCGGCGGCGTGACCCTGTCCCAGTACAAGGAGCGCACGCCCAATTGGGGCGGCTGGCGCTACGACTACGCCGGCTCCCCGGCTGGGGTCATCGACGACCTGAACGACTGGGACGGCCACTCGCCCAAACCGGAGTTCACCGTCAGCGGCAAGTCGGCGATGGATGAAAACCAGTACGCGGCCTACCTGACCTCGCGCTTTCGCCTGACCGACGACCTGAGCCTGATCCTCGGCAGCCGGGTCATCGACTGGAAACGCGACACCACCGACAGCCCGTACGGCGGCACCGAAACCCAAGTCAATCGCGAAGAGAACGGCGTGTTCATTCCCTACGCCGGGGTGGTCTACGACCTGGACGACACCTGGTCGGTGTACGCCAGCTACACCAGCATCTTCAACCCCCAGGCGTCCTGGGTTCGCAGCGAAGAGAACAAGCCCCTGGACCCGATGGAAGGCAAGGGTTATGAGCTCGGGATCAAGGGCAGCCACTTCGACGGCCGCCTGAATTCCAGCCTGGCGCTGTACAAGCTGCAACAGGACAACCTGGCGATCTGGCAACACGACAACGTCTACAGCGCCGAGCAAGACACCACCTCCAAGGGGGTGGAGCTGGAATTCAACGGCGAACTGGCCGAAGGCTGGCAAGCTTCGGCGGGCTACACCTACTCGGTCACCACCGATGCCGACGACCAGCGCATCAACACCGGCCTGCCGCGCAACAGCTTCAAGACCTTCACCAGCTACCGCCTGCACGGGCCGCTGGACAAGCTGACCGTGGGCGGCGGGGTCAACTGGCAGAGCAAGGTCGGCAACGACCTGCACACCTTTACCCAGGGCAGCTACGCCGTCACCAACCTGATGGCCCGCTACGACATCAGCCGCAACCTCAGTGCCTCGCTCAACCTGAACAACCTGTTCGACCGCGAGTACTACAGCAACGCCGGCCTCTACGGGAACTACGGCGCACCGCGCAACCTGATGACCAGTTTCAAATACAGCTTCTGAGGCCGGCCCGGCCCCAGGCAAGTTGAGTGGTCATACTGCAGTCCCGCCCTTCGCCCCGGCGAAGGCGGGCTTGCCAGGCTACAACCGACCCTCCAGCAGCTCCAGCACCTGTTGCAAGCCATTGACGACCAGAAGCGCCGTCTGCGCAGCCATGAAGGTATAGAGACAACTGACCACCAGCACCGAGAGTTCGAACCAGACGAACATCGGCCAGTTGCTGGCACGCAAGGGTCGCCCGCGCATCAGCTCTTCCACCTTGTTGCGTGGAAGGTGATAGACGATCTCGAAAATCTTCGTCTCGCGAAAGTTGCTGACCACGCTGTACACCAGGGCCACCACGGTCAACCCGGCCATCCACCAGAACATCATGAGCTGCACGTTATTGTGCGGATCTTCGTTGAGGCTGACGCTCTGCTGAAAAAAATGCAGGCCAATCCCCGAAACCAGGGGCAATACGATGCCGAAATAGATCAACAGCCCCAGGCAAGCCATGGCGATACCGCTGGCGAAGACACAGGCGCGGATCACCCGGGCGAGAAAGCCCGGAGAAAACTTCGAGTAGGCCCGCTGCGTTTCAATCACCAGCAACGGGATGAGCATGGTCAGTACCCCGACCGCGATATCCACCCCCTTGAAGCCCGTTTTGGGCAACAGCAACGCCGCCAGGAACGTCATCCCGCGACTCCCCACCCGCCATAGCATCTTGGCGTCATCACTCACTGCCTTCGACCAGAACTCCTCGGTAATGCCCTTACCATCATCCATCCGTGACGCTCCTTGATCGTCCATTTCAAATCGGCCCTTGGGGCCCGCTACCAATACGTTTGCCACGGCGGTTGGCCACCTGGCTGGCCTGCCCATCCCGCTGCTTGCCGTGGCGGGCTTCGCTGATCAGCCCGGGAATCAGCGGCCCTTCCGGCAGGTTCTTCCAGAAGCGTGCCGGGAAATGCCCTTGCATGACCTTGGGGTTGAGCCGTGCGGGGTTGAAGATGTGGCTGTAGTAGGCCAGCCACATCTCGCCGCCGGGGTCTTCGACGCTTTGTGCAAGCTGCTGCCAGGCCTGCGGGCAATGGCGGTGCACAATCAGTTCATGGCCGTCGTAATACACCCCGTCCCGGGGTGTGGCGATCATCCAGCGATGCCGGCCCATGCGCCCGATAAAGTGCTCGCTGGCGCTGGCCAGGATGTCATGGGCCGGCTCATGCCAGGCCACGTAGTGCGGCTGCACCAAGTCGACCTCTGCCCCTTGCAGCATTTGCGGACAGGGTGGCACCGCGACAAAACGCACAAACGCATGCAGGTGATGCGCCTCGCGACTCACCTGCTTGATCCGCCGCTGCAACTCGCTGCCCAGTTGATCGCCGCTGAGCATGGCCGTGCGATCACCGTGGCTGACCCGCCACAGCACCTCGTACAACAGGCTCCAGCGCTGCTCGCCGCGATAACAGGCGGCGCGCTCCAGCAGGCCGAGCAAGGCCTGGGGAATTCGCGCCTGGAACGGCCCCATCCCGGGCGGGCATTCTTCATCGGTGGCAAACAGGTCCTGCACCTGGGCATCGGACCAACTGACCCGGCTCGGGTCAATGGAATGGCTGAGCAACCAGCGCGCTTGCTGGCGCCAGGTGGCGAACAGCTCGTCGCAGTCCAGGCGAATCATCCCCACAGCCCCATTTGCTGCGGTTGCGGCCGCTCGCGCAATTGCTGATAGAGCAGCGTGCTGCTGGTTTCGGCCTGTTGCGGGTGGTAATCGCTGGTGATGAAAAACGGCTTGGCCTTGCTCAGCACGCAGCGCATGCGGGCCAGGTCTTCGTAGCGAATTCGCCGCTCCCGGCGCAGTTCCACCAGGCGCTGGGTGGTGCGCAGGCCGATGCCGGGGATGCGCGCGATCAGGCTCGGCTCGGCGCGGTTCAGGTCCAGGGGGAAGACGCTGCGGTTGTCCAGGGCCCAGGCCAGCTTGGGGTCCATGTCCAGGGCCAGGTGCCCCGGCCCCTTGAGCAACTCGTCGGCCTTGAAGCCGTAACTGCGCAGTAGGAAATCCGCCTGATACAGACGGTGCTCGCGCATCAGCGGCGGCGCGGCCAGGGGCACGCTTTTCGGGCTGTTGGGAATGGGGCTGAAGGCCGAGTAGTAGACCCGGCGCAGGCGGAAGTCGCCGTACAGGCTTTCGGCGCTGTGGAGGATGGTGCTGTCGTCGGTGTCGTCGGCGCCCACGATCATCTGGGTGCTCTGCCCCGCTGGGGCGAAACGCGGGGCCCGCGGCTCGTTGAGCACGGTTTGCTCGCCCGTGTAGATGGTGCCCATGGCCCGCTTGATCGAGCCCAGTTGTTTTTCCGGGGCCAGGCTCTGCAGCCCCTGGTCGGTGGGCAGTTCGATGTTGACGCTGAGGCGATCGGCGTAACGCCCCGCTTCGGCGATCAGCAGCGGGTCGGCTTCGGGGATGGTTTTCAGGTGGATGTAACCACGGAACTCGTGCTCTTCACGCAGCAACTTGGCGACCCGCACCAACTGTTCCATGGTGTAGTCCGCCGAGCGGATGATGCCGGAGCTGAGGAACAGCCCGCTGACGCAATTGCGCCGGTAGAAATCCAGGGTCAGGGTCACCACTTCCTCGGGGCTGAAGCGCGCCCGGGGCACGTCGCTGGAACGACGGTTGACGCAGTATTGGCAGTCGTAGAGGCAGAAGTTGGTGAGCAGGATCTTCAGCAGTGAGACGCAACGACCGTCTGGCGTGTAGCTGTGGCAGATGCCCATGCCATTGGTCGAGCCCAGCCCGGACTGGCCGGCGGAGCTGCGTTTTGGCGCACCGCTGCTGGCGCAGGAGGCGTCGTATTTGGCCGCGTCGGCGAGGATGCTCAACTTGTCGATCAGCTGCATGACGATTCTCGGTACTGGGTTTATATACAGTAAAGAGTTGCACTGGTCCGTTCAAGCGAGCATTGCCTCGGTCGACAAAAAAAACCGCCCAGCACCCCAAAGGGCGATGGGCGGTCAGGGGCTACAGGTACTTCAACCAGGCGATGTCCCGGCGTCGTGCCTTCAACGCCGAGAACCAGCGCACCGGCGGGTACAGCGCCACCGCCAGCAAGGCCGACACCAGCCACACGGCCCAGATGCCGTCGAAGCCGAAGTACTGGCCCTGGTTCAGGCCGAACAGCGCCACGCTCAGCAAGTACAGGACCTTGAGCACATACAGGTGCAGCAGGTAGAAGAACATCGGTGCCGACCCGAACACCGTCAGCGGCCGCATCCAGGCACTGCCCTGGCGCCGCTCGAACCACAGCAACAGCAACAGGCCGACGCTCAGGGTCAGGGTGATGAACAGCAAGGACGGCGGGTACTTGGTGATGTTGAAGAAGCCCATCAGCGTCTGCATCGCGCTGTCCGCCTGGGCCATGGGCTTCTCGCCGTAGCCGTTGACCAGGCGCAGGGCGACAAAGCCCAGCAGGCCGGCCACACCGCACAGCCACAAACGCCGTTGACGCAGGGCCGCGTCCGCCCCGCGAGCAAACCACGGGCCCAGGGCATAACCCAGGCCGATCACGCCGATCCACGGCAGCACCGGGTAGGACGTGCGCAGGCGCAAGGTGTCGGAAAACTCGATCCAACCGCGGTCATGCAACACCGCCCACGGCACATGCAGGGCCGACTCCAGGGGAAAGTGCAGGCCGTCCAGCAGGTTGTGCCCGGCAATGATCCCCACACTCAGCACCAGCAACAGCGCCCGGGGCAGCCAGACCATGGCCGACAGGGCCAGCATGCTCAGACCGATGGCCCAGATCACTTGCAGGTAGATCACCGTGGGCGGTAGCTGGAAGGTCCAGGCAAAGTTCACCAACGTGATTTCCAGCAGCACCAGGAACAGGCCGCGCTTGAACAGAAAGGCGCAGACATCCGCCTTGCCCGCGTACTTCTCACCGAACAGATACGCCGACAGCCCCGTGAGCAAGACAAACACCGGCGCACACAGGTGGGCCAGGGTCCGGCTAAAAAACAGCGACGGCTCGGTGCTGGTGACATCCATGGGGTCGATCACCTGGCGATGCAGGAAAAAGGTTTCGCGGACATGGTCAAGCAGCATGAAAACGATCACCAGCCCGCGCAATGCATCAATGGAAAGCAGGCGGCCGGCAGCGGTGCCGGAGTGAGGGACAGCAGCGTGTGTCATGGGGGTTTCGCAACGCAGAGGGTGGATTAAGACGCCCCGCCGGAGCGGCCAGGGGCAAACGGCGGTTACTCTATAACATTTCAGTGGCAATTCGTAGCGATTCTCAACGCCTTTTACTCAGCCGTGCGGCAGCGCAGCCGCCGCTGGCCAAAAACAAGCGTGGTCTGACGTCTGCCTATCCTTTACCATGCTGCCCGCCGGTTTCCGCAAGGAAATAATAGGGAATCCGTCAGCCTCCAAGCGAGCGCTGAAACGGAACTGCCCCCGCAACTGTAGGCGCCGAGCCTGCTCCCGAAGCATGCCACTGGGTCACCCCGGGAAGGCTGGAGCCAGGTGATGACGCGCCAGTCAGGAGACCTGCCGGCCAGCGTCATCAACTAACCGGCGGGGTGTCCGGGAAGGACATCCGTCGGCCGGTCTGCAACGACTCGATCCGCTGTACCCGGGCTTTTTTTCGCCCGCGGCGTGGGATGTGTTTTCCAAACCTGTGCGCTCCGCCTGTGCACGCGTTCGAATGGAGATCGCCTTTCATGTCCCTGCCCCGCCTTGCCACCCTGCTGGCCGCTGCCGGCTTCAGCTCCCTGGCCCTCGCCGCCCCGGCGACCCAGTACCCCTTGACCGTGGAAAACTGCGGCGCCCGCCTGACCTTCAACCAGGCCCCGGCCCGCGCCGTGACCATCGGCCAGTCCGGCACCGAGATGCTCTACGCCTTGGGCTTGGGTTCGAAACTGGCCGGCACCTCCCTGTGGTTCAACGACGTGCTGCCCGAGTTCAAGGCGCAGAACGACGCCGTGGAGCGCCTGGCGGACAACGATCCGAGCTTCGAGTCGGTGATCGGCAAGCGCCCCGGCCTGGTGGCGGTGCAGTTCGAATGGATGGTCGGCGCCCAAGGCGTGGTCGGCACCCGGGAGCAGTTTGAAGAACTGAAGATCCCGGTGTACCTGATGCCGTCGGACTGCGAAGGCAAGGACAACCTCAGCGGCGCCGACGGCACGCGCCTGGAAACCTTCCGCATCGACAGCCTGTACAAGAGCATCGAGCAACTGGCGCAGATCTTCGACGTGCAAGCGCGCGGCGAACAACTGGTGGGGCAGCTCAAGGCCCGCCTCGCCGCCGCCGTGGCCAAAGCGGCACCGACTCAGGGCCAGGCGCCCTCCGCGGTGTTCTGGTTCTCCAGCGCCGACCTCGATATCGACCCCTACGTGGCCGGGCGCAAGGGCATTCCCGACTTCATGCTCAACACCCTGGGCATGCGCAATGTCATCGAATCCGACGAGGAATGGCCCACTGTCGGCTGGGAAACCATCGCCAAGGCCAACCCGACCTTCCTGATCATCGCCCGCATGGACCGCCGCCGCTTTCCGGCCGATGACTACCAGAAGAAGCTGCAATTCCTCAAGAACGACCCGGTGACCCGCAATATGGAGGCGGTCAAGCACGACCGCATTCTGATCATTGACGCCCATGCCATGCAGGCCAGCCTGCGCCTGTTCGACGGCATCGACGCCCTGGCCCAGGCCAGCCAGCGCCTCCAGTCGCAACCATGAGTGCCCTCGGCGTCGCCCGGGCATGCGCGCCGCTGCTCGGGCACGGCCTGTGGGTCAGCCTGGTGTTGCTGCTGGGAGTCCTGGCAGCGGTGAGCATCGGCGAAACCCACATCGACCTGCAGGTGGTGCTGCAGGTCCTGGCCAACAAACTCTGGGACGCCGGCCACGTGCTGGACCCCATCGATGAAGGCATCGTCTGGAACTACCGCCTGGCCCGGGCCTGGTGGCCGCCGCCTGCGGCACCGGGCTGGCGCTGTCCGGGGTGGTGCTGCAAGCCCTGCTGCGCAATCCCCTGGCTGACCCTTACCTGTTGGGGATTTCCGCCGGGGCGTCCACCGGCGCCGTGCTGGTGGCGATTCTCGGCTTGGGGGCCGGCGCGCTGTCACTGTCGGCCGGGGCCTTTTTCGGGGCCGTGGCGGCGTTTACCCTGGTCACCCTGCTGGCCCGCAGCGCTCGTGGTGGCGCGGCGGCCGGGCAAATCATCCTCGCCGGCATCGCCGGTTCGCAGTTGTTCAACGCCCTGACTTCCTTCCTGATCACCAAGTCGGCCAGCGCGGAACAGGCCCGGGGCATCATGTTCTGGCTGCTGGGCAACCTCAGCGGCGTGCGCTGGTCATCGGTCAGCCTGGCGCTGCCGGTGGTGCTACTGGGCCTGGTGCTGTGCCTGTGGCATCGCCGCGCGCTGGACGCCTTCACCTTTGGCGCCGACTCGGCCGCGGCCCTGGGTATTCCGGTGCGTCGGGTGCAGATCCTGCTGATCGCCAGCGCCGCGCTGATGACTGCGGTGCTGGTGTCCATCGTCGGCTCCATCGGTTTTGTCGGCCTGGTGATCCCCCACGCCATGCGCCTGCTGGTGGGCCCGCGGCATGGCCGGCTGCTGCCCCTCAGCGCCCTCAGCGGCGCCCTGTTCCTGATGGCCGCCGACGTGTTGTCACGCACCCTGATCAAGGGCCAGGTGTTGCCGATCGGCGTGATCACCGCCTTGATCGGCGCCCCGGTCTTCGCCCTGATCCTGATCCGCGGGAGCCACGCCCGATGAACGCCTTGAACCCCCAATCCCGGACCACGGTGCTGGCCTGTTCGGGCCTGAGCTATGCCATCAAGGGCCGACCGCTGCTACAGGATATCGACCTCAGCGTCCGCGCTGGCGAAACCCTGGGCATTGTCGGCCCCAACGGCTCCGGCAAATCCACCCTGCTCAAGCTGCTGTCGGGCATCCAGCGGCCCCAGGCGGGCGAAGTGCGGTTGATGGAGCAGCCCCTGGCCCGGCTCGGCCGGCGGCAGATCGCCCAGTGGCTGGCGGTGGTCGAGCAGCAGGCCAGCACCGACGACGCCATCAGCGTGCGCGACGCCGTGGAACTGGGGCGCACGCCCTGGCTGTCGGCCCTGACCCCCTGGAGCACCGCAGACGACGCGATTGTCCGCGAGTCCCTGGAGGCGGTGGCCATGCTGCCCCTGCAAGGGCGCAGGTGGCACAGCCTGTCCGGTGGCGAACGCCAGCGGGTGCACATCGCCCGGGCCCTGGCCCAGCGGCCCCGGGTCCTGCTGCTGGACGAGCCCACCAACCACCTGGATATCCAGCAGCAACTGAGCATTTTGCAACTGGTCCAGCACCTGCCGGTGACCACGGTGATCGCCCTGCACGACCTCAACCAGGCCCTGGGCTGCGACCGCCTGGCGCTGATGCAGGGCGGCCGCCTGGTGGCCCTCGGCAGCCCCACCGAGGTGCTGACCCCGGAACGCTTGCACAGCGTATTCGGCGTGCGCGGCCACTTCATCACCGACCCTCTGGACGGCAGTCGCTTCCTGCGCCTGCGTTCCCACTGACGCCTGGAGCCCTGCATGTTGCTCAAGCCCAAACTGGCCTGGCTGGCCCTGCTCCTTGGCACCTCGGCCCTGGCTGACGTGCACGAGGTCAAGATGCTCAATCGCGGCGCGGCCGGGAGCATGGTCTACGAGCCGGACTTCCTGCGCCTGGCCCCCGGTGACAGCGTGCGTTTCATCCCCACCCAGAACGGCCACAACGCCGCCTCCATGGACGGCCTGCTGCCGCCCGGCGCCAGCGCCTTCAAAAGCCAGCTCAACCAGCCCGTGGAGCAGAGCTTCGAGGTGCCCGGTTTCTACGGCATCCAGTGCAGCCCCCATGTGGCCATGGGCATGGTGATGCTGATCCAGGTGGGCACGCCCGCAGAGACCCTGCCTAAGCTGCCCGAAGGCTTGGCGCCACGGGCCAGGGAGCGCCTCGGCGCAATTATCCAGCGAGTACTGGCGCCCCACTGAAGGGACGGGCCTTCAGCCCTGGGCCAACACGCACTGCATATGGGTGGTGTGCCACGGCGGGTCGTTATCGACGCACAGCGTGGTAAAACCCTGCTTGTGCCAGAAGGCGATGGCCCCCGGCAGAAATGGATGGGTGTGCAGGTACAGCACCTGCACCCCATCGGCCTCGGCCAACGCCTTGAGCGCCTGGTACAAGCGCGCCGCCAGCCCCCCACGCCGCTGCTCGGGGCTGACGAACAAACGCACCACTTCCACCACCTTGCGCCCGGCAAAGTCGAGCTGGGGAAAACGACCGTCATACGGCAGGTAACCGATCGCAGCGACCATCTCGCCGCCGCAACGAGCGATCAGGAAACGCCCCTGCCCCGGCGTCAGATAATGCGCGGAAAAGTCCGCCAGATCGGCGGGCAGCGCCCCGGCCTCAAGCCAGGGAAACATCTGCGCCCGGGCAGCCATGACGAAATCCCGAGTGGCGGCGATTTCGTCAGGCTGGACCGGGGTAATCACAACAGCGGATGACATGCAGCTCCCTCAAACGGTGCAAAGCCCGCAAGGCTACGGCAATCCTCGGGGATGCACCATGCAAGCGCCTGCCCACTGCAGGCAGGGCGAGTGACGCCTGGGTTGTCTTCGCCCTACCCCACCTACAAACGCCCCGTCCGGCCTTTATCGTCGGCCAGTCCGCAGCTGGCGTGGTCACTGGTGCTGGCGCGGCGGGTGGACAGGCGCTGCTGCAGCCATTCATAGCCGCTCACCAGGACGATGCCTGCCAGCACCAGCAAGGCGCCGACGATGAAGTTGGGTTCCAGGGGCTCATCCAGTAGCCACACGCCAAACCCCACGCCGAACAGCGGGGTCATGAATGACAGGACGCCGAGGCGCGACGCCAGGTAGCGGCGCAGCAGGCTGAACCAGATCAGGAAGCTGGCAAAGGACACCAGCAGCACCTGGAACGCCAGGCTGCCCCACACCACGGGCGTGAAATGCACCGTGAGTTGTCCGGTGGCCAGCGCCGCCAGGGACAGCCAGAGGGCGGCACCGAGCAATTGGTATTGCAAGGTGCGGGTGGTCGGGCTGGTAGCCAGTTGCGAGCAGCGCACCACCACGGTGGTGGCGCCCCAGGCGGCGCCGGCGAGGATCCCCAGGCCATCGCCCAACAGGCTGCTCGCCGACGGTGCCGCGCTGGCAGGACGGGTGAAGGCCACCACCACCCCGGCGAAGGCCACGGCGATGCCCAGCCATTGCGCCGCCTTGAGGCGTTCAGAGGGCAGTTTCCAGTGCAGGCCCAGGGCGGCAAAGATCGGCGCGGTGTAGAGAAAGATCACCATGTGGGAGGCCGTGGTGTGCCGCAGCCCCTCGCCCACCAGCAGAAACTCCAGGGCGAACAGGCCGCCCACCACCAGCCCCGGACGCCAATGGCCGCTGGCCAGGCCGAGGGTTTCGCGGCGCACGCTCATCAGCAACCCCACCAGCAACGCAGCTCCGGCGGAGCGCAGGGCAATCTGCAGAATGGGCGCAATGTCCATCGCGGTGGCCTTGAGCGTTACCTGCTGAAAACCCCAAAGGGCGCAGAGCAACACCATAAGGCCGAAGGCGGGTCCATCGAGTGTCTGGCGGGGTGCCATGGTGGGTCCTTGGTCGGGGGAACGTGATGGGGGATTGTCAGGCTGACAGTTTTCCTAGATATAGTGCCAATCCGACAATCCATCGCACTTATCCGCCAAGCCGGTGCCCATCGTGAACAACCTTGCCCACTACCTGCACTTTGCACCGTACAACGATGCCTTGCCGGCGCCGATTTTCTTTCGCAGCGCGCAATTGCCGGCCCACGCCACCTACCCCCGGCACAGCCACGCCTGGGGCGAGTTCGTCTATTCCTACAGCGGCGTGATGGAGATCCAGCTCGACGACCACCATTACCTGGCGCCACCCCAATACGGCATCTGGCTGCCGCCGAATGTCGAGCATATCGGCTTCAATCATCAGCAGGCCTGTCATTGCTCCCTGTATTTGGCCGTCGAGCTGTGCGATGCGTTGCCGGCCAAGCATTGCGCGCTGACCGTCAGCCCGCTGATCCTGGCCCTGCTCAATGACCTGCGCCAGGCGCCGCCAGGGCTGCCGCAAAGCCCCCAGCACCAGCGCCTGTTGCAGGTACTGGTGGACAAGCTGTCCAGCACCTCGTGCGCCGGCAGCTACCTGCCGTCCTCGGTGGACCCGTTGCTGGGGCCCGTGCTGGAGGCCCTGAAAGCCAACCCCGGCGACCCGCGTTCGCTGCCGCAATTGGCCCACGCAGCCAACACCACCGAGCGCACCCTGATGCGTCGCAGCCAGCGCGACCTGGGTATGTCCTTGAGTGAATGGCGCCAACGGCTGAGGGTGGTGCAGGCCCTGGCCCTGCTGGAACAGGGCCAGAGCGTGGAAACCATCGGCCTGGACCTTGGCTACAGCAGCGCCTCGGCCTTTATCAGCATGTTCCGCAAAATGATGGGCAACACCCCCGACGAATACCGCAAGGCCTACCTGACCCCACATTGAGCGGCCACGGCGTGGCGGTTTTTTCTTATACTGGCGCCCCCCTCTCGCCCAGGACGGCCCATGACCTCCAGCACGCAGACCGTGGAGCGCTTTATCGCCTCCGGCCAAGCCAGTTTCGAGCAAGGACTGAGCTACAACGACTACGCCTGTATGCATCACCCGGCAATCACCCCACTGAGCAGAAAGCCCCCCAAGGACCTGCCTGACAGCACCCTGGAAGACTTCTATTACTACCTGCTGCTCGATGGCCAGACCCCGCCCATCAACAAGCCGCTCCATTGGCCGTTGCTGACCCAGGCCGCCGCGCGGGTCGCCGTGGTGCTGGAGCAAGAAAGCTACCCGCGCTGCCGGCTCAAGCGCTGGGTCATGCGCCTGCTGTTCGACGGCGAGCTGTCGTTGCCGGGGTACTCGCGCAAGCTGGCGCTGCTCAATCAGGCCAGGCGCTTCTCGCACCAGCCAGGCATGCTGAGCAAAAAAGCCAAGCTTAAGAGCGAGTTCGCCGAAGACCCCTGGCTGCATGCCGAGCTGGCCGGCCTGCTGCATCGCGTGCCTCTGGCGGCGGTGGATTTCGACCGCCCCATGCTCAGTTGGGACCTGGACCTGCTGGGGGTGTTGTGGGTATTTCTGCTGGGTGCGGACGACGCCTCTCAACGCTTGCTCGAACAGTGGTTCAACCAGCACGCCGAGCACATTGTCGATATCCCCCAGTACCGCACGCGCGACCAGTTGGTGCGGCCCCTGGTCTGGACCTTGTTCCGCTTCAGCGACGCTGCCGATACCGAGCTGTTGAGCCAAGCCTTGCTCGACCGTTACGGCAGCTCCTGGTGCCGGGACTATCAAGACCCCAGGGCCAGCTGAGCCGCAACTAGGCCTTGCGCCCAGTCAGGGCGCAGTACTCGGCCCACGGCATATTGGCGAATTCGGCAATCTCGCGATGGGCGGCCAACTGCAAGGCCGCCAGTTCCTCGGGGCTGCTGGCCAGCAGTTGCAAGTGCAATTCCCACGGCGCGATGTGCAACGCCGCGGCCTCCTCATCCAGGGCCTGCTGCACGTAGGCCGCGTGCTGCGCCAGCGGCAGTGTGGCCAACTGCTGACGCAGAGCCGGCCGGGCCTCGACATAGGCCTGCAATGCCAGACGCTGGCGGTGTTCGTGAACGCTGATCGTCGCTACTCCTGTGGCGCCTGATGACCCCGGCAGTGCCGAGGTGGAGGGTTGCGCCGCCGTGCTGGCTGCAGGCGGCGCTCAAGGTCCTACTGCAGTTGCACCTGGACCATGGAACTGACCTGGACCCGTGCCAGCATCTGCTCCGCCCCGCCGCCGCGGCGCATGCCCCGTACCGGGCAGGCGTCGAGGTAATCCAGGCCCACCGCAAGCTTCAAGTGGCGCTCCGGACGGATCAGCTGGTTGGTCACGTCGAAGCTGTACCAGCCGTCATCCAGCCAGGCTTCGGCCCAGGCGTGACTGGCCAGGTGGCTCTGATCTTCGGTGCACAGGTAGCCGGACACATAGCGCGCCGGAATCCCCAGGCTGCGGGCGCAGGCCAGGAACACATGGGTGTGGTCCTGGCAGACCCCGGCGCGGCCGGCAAAGGCCTCGGCGGCGCTGCTGCTGACTTCGGTGGCGCCCGGGCTGTAGGGCATGTGCGCACCCAGGGCCTGCATCAGCTCGGTCAGCGCCTGGCGGTCCCGACGCTCGCCGCAGTGCTGCACAGCAAAGGCCGTCAGCGCCTCATCGGCCTGGGTCAGGCGGCTGGTGCGCAGGAACGGCAACGGCGATTGCTCGTCCCCTTCCACGTCCCGCAGCGGGTCGATTTCCACCTCGCCATAGGCCGTCAGCACGATGGCGCCGTGGGGCTCGTCCAGGGTCAGCACATGGAGGATGTTGCCGTAGGGGTCGAGCTGGCTGCGCACCCGGCGCGGCAGTTCCAGGTGCCACTGGAGGATGCGCTGGCGCTCGCTGTTCTGCGGCGTCAGGCGCAGGAACTGGATGCTGGTGCAGACTTCATCGGCGTAGCTGTAGGTGGTGTCGTGACGTATGGAAAGTTTCATACGACCTCCAGATAGGATTCGTGCACGGTCTGACCCAGGTGGCGGATCTGCGCAATGTATTCGGTGAGCCACAGGTGCAGCCCCGAGGCCAGGATCTCGTCAATCCCGGTGTAGCGCAGCCGCGCGTTCAGCTCGGCGGCCAGGCGCTGGGCCGGACGGCCGTTGTTGCCCGGCAGGCTGGCGAGGATGTGGTCCAGCTCCTCGACACAGGCGTGCAGGGAGCGCGGCACATCGGCGCGCAGCAACAGCATCTCGGACACCTGCTCGGCCCCCGGAGCGTTGCGGTAGATTTCGTTGAACGCCTCGAACGACGACAAGGCGCGGAGCAAGGCGCTCCACTGGTAATAGCCACGGGCCGAGTTGTCGCTGACCTCCTCGGATTCCTCGCCGAACATTTCATAACGCGCATCCAGCAGGCGCAGGGTGTTGTCGGCCCGCTCGATAAAGGTCCCCAGGCGAATGAAGCAATACGCATCGTTGCGCATGATGGTGCCCGAGGTGGCGCCGCGGAACAGGTGCGAACGCTCCTTGACCCACTCGCAGAACTGGCTGATGCCGTAGCGCCCCAGGCCGTTGCTGGCGATGTTGCGCATCTCCAGCCAGGTGGCGTTGATGTTCTCCCACATGTCGGCGGTGATGCGCCCACGCACCGCGTGGGCATTGCTGCGCGCCGCGCGCAGGCAGCAATAGATGCTCCCCGGGTTGGTCTCGTCGAGGGCGAAGAAATGCAGCATGCGCTCGGTGTTGAGTTCACCGTAACGCTGGTTGTAGTCATCCAGGGTGCCGGCCGCCAGCAGCGACATGGCCAGCTCGGCGCGACCGTCGCCCCGCCCGGCCTGGGGCATCAGCGACAGGGAATAACTGACCTCGAGCATGCGCGCCAGGTTCTCCGCGCGCTCCAGGTAACGGGACATCCAATAGAGGTCCGCAGCGGTTCTTGAAAGCATGTGTCAGTCCTCCACTACCCAGGTGTCTTTGGTGCCGCCGCCCTGGGACGAGTTCACCACCAGCGAGCCTTCACGCAGGGCCACGCGGGTCAGGCCGCCGGGCACCAGGCGGGTTTCGCTGCCTGAGAGTACGAATGGGCGCAGGTCGATGTGCCGCGGGGCAATCCCGCTTTCGACAAAGGTCGGGCACGTGGACAGCGACAGGGTCGGTTGGGCGATGTAGGCCTCGGGGCGGGCCTTGAGCCGGGCGCGGAAATCCTCGATCTCCGCCGCCGTGGCCGCTGGGCCCACGAGCATGCCGTAGCCGCCGGAACCCTGGGTTTCCTTGACCACCAGGTCTGGCAGGTTGGCCAGCACATGGGACAGTTCGGCAGGCTTGCGGCACTGCCAGGTGGGCACGTTCTTGAGGATCGGCTCTTCGCTGAGGTAGAAGCGGATCATCTCGTCCACATAGGGGTAAATCGACTTGTCGTCGGCGACCCCGGTGCCCACAGCGTTGGCCAGCACCACGTTGCCCGAGCGGTAGGCGGCAATCAGCCCCGGCACCCCGAGCATGGAGTCGGGATTGAACGACAGCGGGTCGAGGTAGGCATCGTCGAGGCGGCGATAGATCACGTCCACCGCTTGCGCGCCGGAGGTGGTGCGCATGAACACCCGGTCATCACGCACAAACAGGTCGGCGCCTTCCACCAGCTCCACGCCCATCTCCCGGGCCAGGAACGCATGTTCGAAATAGGCGCTGTTGAAGCGGCCCGGGGTCAGCACCACCACCGTGGGATTGTCCAGGGGGCTGGAGCTCTTGAGGGTGTCCAGCAGCAGGTTCGGGTAGTGGTCGATGGGCGCCACGCGCTGGGCGGCAAACAGCTCGGGGAACAGACGCATCATCATCTTGCGGTCTTCGAGCATGTAGCTCACGCCGCTGGGCGTTCGCAGGTTGTCTTCGAGCACGTAGTAACTGCCGTCGCCATCACGCACCAGGTCGACCCCGGCAATGTGTGCGTAGATGCCGCGGTGCAAGTCCAGGCCACGCATGGCCATCTGATAGCCCTCGTTGGCCAGCACCTGTTCGGCGGGAATGATGCCTTCCTTGAGGATGCGCTGGCCGTGGTAGATGTCCGCGAGGAACATGTTGAGGGCCTGGACTCGCTGGATACAGCCGCGTTCCACGCTCTGCCATTCGCTGGCCTTGATGCTGCGGGGGATGATGTCGAAGGGGATCAGGCGTTCGGTGCCCTGCTCGTCGCCGTACAGGGTGAAGGTGATGCCAGCGCGATGGAACAACAGGTCGGCTTCGCGGCGACGCTGCTCCAGCAGCTCCAGAGGGGTGTCCGCCAACCAGCGGGCGAACTCTCGATAATGCGGGCGGCAGCCCCCGCTGGCGTCATACATTTCATTAAAAAAAGCACGGGACATACCCCAACTCCTCGCCGTGGTTTAAACGGCTTTTTATGCACACTTTTCTATTCCAATAGGTTCGGCCTTACGTGCTTGTCTGCTACCCGGTAATGAAGCACCTCACTGTGCGTGGTCGATATCCAACCTGAAAAATCCCCGCGAATCGGCGCCCTGGACAAGGTGCAGGGTGTGCGCCTTTTTTCCGGCAAGCCCTGGGCGCCCTGACCGCCATGGGTGCATGGCAGGGGTCAGCCTTGGGATTGAATGGGAACGTCGATTTGAAAGATCGCGGCGGGCCCGCCTGGGGCCTGAATGCCAGGGAGGGCTGGCAAGAAATTTACCAAGCCCTGATAGAGGGTTAGCAATCGCTATGCCCAAAACCCGGATCGCCGCAAAGAAAGTCACCCAGCGCTCAAAGTCATTGATAAGGCGACATTTTATTTCATTCAGGCGACACGCCAGGGGTGAAGCACTGAACCGTTTAAGTCCAGGGGCCCGCGCCAGGGCCCTGCACAACCCTGGCGCGAACAAAAAAAGTGCAGAAAGCCCGGGAACGGTTTTTTTTGCCCTGTTAACGGGACTTTTTTACCCAACCGGCAGCGTGCACCGGCGTAACCCAGGCACCACGCTGCCCGTCTACCGCCCCCTCCGCGCACTGTTTATGTTCGGCATTACGCACCAGCCAGGGGCGTAATGCCCTGAAATCCAGCCTGATCGCAGATTTTTCCGCTATCTCCGCGGATTTACCCAAGGTGCCGCACAATCACCTGGACCGCCTCGTGCGGTAACAACACTGCACTGTCCAGGCGCAGGGGCGGCGTGTCCCAGGCCTGGTAGTCGTGCTCGAGCACCGACTGCCAGGTCGGCAAGACCAGCCCCGGCACCTGCGATTCGCGGCCCTCGACCCGGCGCCGATGCTCGTCGCGATCCGAACAGATGACTTCAATATTCAGCAACGGTACGCCCTGGCGCTGGGCAATCGCCTGCCAGTTCTGGCGACTCTCGGCCACCGGGTTGACGCCATCGGCAATCACCCGCAGGCCCAACCCCAGGTTGGCCTCGGCCAAGGCATTGGCCACCCGGTAACCGGCCGTACCCACGGCCGCCAGGCCCTCGTCGCGCAGGGCCTGCTCGATGCTGTCGATGCGCAGCCAGGTGGCTTGCAACTGTTCGGCCAGGGCGCGGGCCAGCGTGCTCTTGCCGGTGCCCGGCAAGCCGCTGAAAACAATCAGCATGACGTGCTCCACATTGGCTAAAAAGATGCCGAGCCTGGCAGCCGCGGAGGCGCTCGTCTACTGCCCGGTGAGCATGCCGCCACGGGGCCAGGCCAGCAGGTCGGCCTCGGGCATCGGCCGGGCGTATTCATAGCCCTGGCCCAGGGTGCAGCCCATTTCCAGCAAGAGGCGGCACTCCAGGGCCGTCTCCACGCCCTCCACCACCAGGCTCATGTCCAGGTTGCGGGCCAGGGCCAGGGCCGCGCCGACCACCGCCCGGCAACGGGGCTGGCTCACCAGCTCGCGAACGAAGTGGGCATCGAGTTTGATCTGGTTGAAGGGCAACTCGCACAGGCGCTGCAGGGAGGAATAACCGGCGCCAAAATCGTCGATGGCCAGGTTGCACTCCATCATGCGCAGGCGCACCAGGTTCTCCAGGCTGATGGCCGGGGCCTGCACCAGGCCGACCTCGGTGATTTCAAAGGTCAGCAGGCGCGGCGGGATGCGGTGCCGCTCGATGGCCGCGCGAATCCAGTTCACCACATCGCTCGAGGCCAGTTGCCGTGGCTGCAGGTTGAAGGCCAGCTCCAGGGGTTCGCCCGCTTGCAACAGGCGCTGTTGCAGCGCCATGCCCTGCTCCAGTTGCTGCAGGAACACCCGATCCAACAGGCCTTCGGCTTCCAATGCGTCGAGAAACACCGCCGGGGCCAACACCCCGTGCTGCGGGTGCTGCCAGCGCATCAGCACTTCGGCGCCGCAACAACGGCGGCTGCTCATCTCGAACTTGGGTTGGTAGTAGGCGATGAATTCACCTCGCTCGACGCCACGGTGCAAGTCCTCGCGACTGACCCCGATCAAGGGGCGCGGCGCCGACTCGGGTTGCTGCCAATGCCGCTGCAGATAGAGTTCGAGCATGCCGCGCATGGCCGATAACGGCGCCGGCTTGCTCACATCCCCCAGCACCACCAGGCCCAGCAGGCTGATCATCTGCAACACCGCGCGCCGCAGGTCGGACTCGATCAGGCTGAACAGGATCACCGCTCGCAGCAGGCGGGCGTCACTGGCCCGACGCAGGAATTCCAGGCCGTCCATGCCGGGCATCTGCAAGTCGCACAGTACGATATCGACTGCGCCGTGCTCCTGCAGCAGGCTCAAGGCGCTGACCCCGTCAGACGCTGCCAGGGGCTCGACCGCACCCAGGCGCAGCAACTGTTCGACGGCCAGCATCTGCTGCACGGGATGGTCTTCCAGAACAAGTATCTTCAAGGTATTCAAGCGCGCACCCTGGGTAACCGGTACTGCCAATATTGAACGCCTGGACGGCCACTGAATCCGCTTGGCGGCGACCGTCCGACACCCCCCGCTGACGCTGTGCGGATAACCCAAGCGTATCGCTAACCGCAAGCCGGTCAAGGCGCCGGCAACACCTTCGGTCTGCCCACAACAACGGGCTTGTCCGAGGCGCGACCCTCCAGGAAAATAAGCCGATTTGGCACCAACCCTTGATCTATATTGAGACTCAGCATGGGCCGCCAGACCTTGTGCAGCCTGCGTCCTCCCCCTTCGACCGATCCTTGTGCCGTGATCCGCCCAGGAGCCCCAATGCCTCGTTTTCTTCTGCTGGCGCTGATGTGGCTGGCCTGCCTCCCGGCCCTGGGCGACGCCACCACTCCCTTGCAACTGCTCGACTACGAATCGCCCCACCACCCCGACCTGCGCCTGAACGCCGACGACCGGCAATGGCTGCGGGACAAGCGCGAACTGGTCCTGGGCACCTCACGCGAGCAACTGGCGCCCCTGGAAATGCTCAACGAGTCCAACGAGTACGAAGGCATCACCGCCGACTACCTTGGCCTGCTGGCGGACGCCTTGGGGGTGAAGGTCAGCCTCCGTGCCTATGAAACCCGTGAGCAGGTCTTCCACGCCCTGGCCAACGGCGAGATCGATTTCATGGGCCGCGTCACCGCCAGCGCCGCCCAGCAGCACCACCTGTTGCAGAGCCAAAGCTACCTGGTCAATCGCCCGACCCTGGTGGCCCGCCTGGGGGATGCGCCGTCGCTGAAAAATGGCCTGCAGGACCGCCGGCTGGCCATTTCCCTGGACACCATCACCCTGCCCGTCGCCCAGGCCATGTACCCCAAGGCCCGGATCGACAGCTACAGCACCGCGGATGCCGCCATGGCGGCCGTGGCCTTCGGTGATGCCGATGTGTTGCTGAGCGATGCGGTCACGGCGCAGTTCCTGATCTCGCGCAACTACAGCGACTACCTGCGCATCATCTACAGCGGCCCGGCCAGCGTCTCGGGCTTTGCCTTCGCCATCAACCCGGGCAACCCACGGTTGCAGCGCCTGATCGACACGGCGCTGCAATCGATCAACAAAGAGCAGGACGTCAGCATCCGCAATCGCTGGGGCGATCGCCTGCTGCTGAGCATGGAGAAAACCAACCTCACGGCCGATGAACAACGCTGGATCGAAAAGAACCCGGTGGTGCACATCGGCATTCACCGTTACCTGCCGCCGATGTCCTACTTCGACGCCGATGGCAATTACCTGGGGATCACCGCCGACCTGCTGGCCATGCTGGAGGCCAAGACCGGGCTGACCTTTGAAATCCACACTCGGCCCAGCTTCACGGAGCTCAACGAGGCTGTGCGCGAAGGCCTGGTGCAGATGGTGGCCGATCGGGCGCGCAACCCTGAACGCGAGGCCTATCTGCAATTCACCCGGCCCTACCTCGTGGGCCCTTACATGCTGATTACCCGCGACGGACCCGATGCGCCGAAAAGCCTGGAAGACATGGCCGGCAAGACCCTACTGATTGGCAGCGGCCATGCCTTGGTGCCGCTGCTGCGCCAACGCTATCCGCAGATCCGGATCAAGGAAGCCCAGACCAACTTCGAAGCCCTGACCCTGCTGCGCGAGCGTCAGGCCGACGCTGCCGTGCAAGCGGAAATCGCCGTCAGTTTCAACTTGCCACGCATCAGGGAGGACCGGCTCAAGGTCAGGTCGGCCCTCAACCTGCCGCTGCTCAACGAAACCTTTGGCATCCGCCGCGACCAGGTGGAACTGTTCAGCATCATCGACAAATCCCTGCGCAGCATATCCCCCGACGCCCTCACTGAACTCAACAACCGCTGGCGCTCGAAGGCGGCGGTCGCCCCACCGTCCTGGCGCGACTACCGCACCACCCTCTACCTGGCCGGCGTCGGCTCGGCGCTGTTGCTGTTGATCGCCCTGGCCTGGGGCTACGCCATGCGCCGCCAAGTCAGCCAGCGCGAACGGGCCGAACAGGCCCTCAACGACCAACTGCGTTTTATGGACGCATTGATCAACGGCACGCCGAACCCGATCTATGTGCGCGACCTCAACCGCCGCCTGGTGATCTGCAACGACAGCTACCTCAAGGCCATGGGCGCCGATCGCCAGAGCATGCTGGGCACCAGCCTCGACCAACTGGCGGTGCCCGAGGCCCCACTGTTCGCCGAAGACTTCAAGACCATCCTCGCTGGCGGCCAACCGCTGCTGATCGACCGTGAAGTGCACATCCGCGGCCAGCGCCTGAACATCTACCACTGGATGCTGCCGTACCGAAATGCCCAGGGTGACATCCAGGGCATCATCGGGGGCTGGCTGGACATCAGCGAGCGCCAGCAACTGCTGGAGGAACTGACCCAGGCCAAAAACGACGCCGACAAGGCCAATCGGGCCAAGACCACCTTCCTGGCGACCATGAGCCACGAAATCCGCACCCCCATGAGCGCGGTGATCGGCATGCTCGAACTGGCCCTCAAGCGCGCCGACCAGGGCCAGTTCGACCGCCCTTCGATCGAGGTGGCCTACGGATCGGCCCTGGGCCTGCTGGACCTGATCGGCGACATCCTCGACATCGCGCGCATTGAAAGCGGGCGTCTGAGCCTGAGCCCGGAACGAGCCAACCTGCAGGAGCTGGTGGGGTCGGTGATCCGGATGTTCGACGGCCTGGCCCGGCAAAAAGGCTTGCGCCTGGAGCTGGAACTGGCCGGTGATACCCACAGCGATGTGCTGGTGGACCCGCTGCGCTTCAAGCAGGTGCTGTCCAATCTGATCAGCAACGCCATCAAGTTCACCGAACAGGGCGGCATTCAGGTGCGCCTGGAGGCCCAGGCCGAGGGGCCGCAGCGGCTGCTGGTGCAACTGTCGATCAAGGACAGCGGCATCGGCATCAACGCCGAAGACCAGCAACGGTTGTTCCAGCCCTTCAGCCAGGTGCCCGGCCAGCACCAACACGCCCGCTCCGGCACCGGCCTGGGCCTGGCCATCTGCCGCACCCTGTGCGAAATGATGGGGGGCCAACTGGAGCTGCACAGCCAGCCCGGCCACGGCACCACCCTGCGGGTGCAACTGCCGTTGAGCCGCCTGGACCCGCTGCCCCTGGTGCCCCGGCCAGCCCAGGCGCCCAGCGAACCTCCCGCCAAGCAGGCACTGCACATCCTGGTGGTGGACGACAGCCAGGCCAACCGTCAGTTGCTGTGTGAACAACTGCGCTTTCTCGACTACTCCCTGGACCAGGCGCAGAACGGCGTCGAGGGCTTTGAACGCTGGCAGCAGCAGGCATTCGACGTGGTCATCAGCGACTGCAACATGCCGCTGATGAGTGGTTACGACCTGACCCGCAAGATCCGCCAGGCGGAGCGCGATCAGGGACGCCCGGCGACGACGATTTTCGGCTTCACCGCCAACGTCCACCCCGATGAGGAGCAGCGCTGCCTCGACGCCGGTATGAACGGCTGCATCTTCAAGCCCATCGCCTTGCCCGACCTGGACCGTTGCCTGCGCCAGCTAGCGCCCCTGCCCCCACGACCGGCCCAGGCACCGCCGACGACGATCCGCTACGACATACAGCAACTGGACCACCTGACGGGCGGCGACCCCGCCGCCATCCAGCGCATGTTGCAAGGGCTCTTGCACAGCAACCGCCTGGACCTGGCGCAGGTCCGCCAGTTGCAGTCGGGGAATAACCCCAAAGGTATCGCCGAACTGGCCCACCGGGTCCGCGGCGCGGCACGCATCATCAAGGCCCAGGCCCTGATCGAGCACTGTGAGTCCCTGGAACTGGCCTGCAGCCAGGGCAGCGCCATCGCTCAGGTCCAAGCGGCTCTGGCCCGACTGGAGCAGGCCATGGTCGAACTGGATCAAGACTTGTTGGCCCTGAGCACGCGCCAACCTTCGCCAAATACGCAACAATAAGTTTCAAACATCCTCTAAAAACAACAAAATGTTACTAATTTCAGAATAACCTCAAGCAATTGTTGTAAATTTCGTAAAGATCCTTCGGTATCCAAACCCTTACAAATAGCATCGCTTCGCATTCAATCTTCTTTGCGAGCACTGCCCTCATGACCGAAAAATACCGTAGCGCGTTCGCCAGATCGCCGTTGTACAGCGCCCTCGGCCTCGCCGCCTGCAGCTCCCTCAGCCAGGCCGCCGAGGACGCCGAGCCCCACATCCCCAACGCGCTGCAACTGGACCCGATCCAGGTCAGCGGCAAACAGCACGCCCCCTACAAGGTCGATCACGCCTCCTCGCCGAAACTCGGCGAACCGCTGCTGGAGACGCCCCGCTCCATCACCATCATCAATGAGCAATTGATCAAGGAACGCGGCGCCACTTCACTGACCGACGTGTTGCGCACCACCCCGGGCATTACCCTGGGCGCCGGTGAAGGGGGGACGCCCCTGGGGGACCGGCCCTTCATTCGCGGCTTCGAAGCCAGCACCGACATCCAGATCGACGGCGTTCGCGACCTGGGCCGGGCGTCCCACGAGGCCTTCAACCTGGAGTCCATCGAAATCCTCAAAGGCCCCGGCTCCGCCTATTCCGGCCGAGGCTCCACCGGCGGCAGCCTGAACCTGGTGAGCAAGTCGGCAGGCACCGAAGACTTTGTCGCCGGCAGCATGACCCTGGGTTCCGACAGCCTGTGGCGCCACACCCTGGACGTGAACCAGTACTTTCCCGAGCAGGACCTGGCCTTGCGCCTCAACGCGATGAAGCATGAAGCCGACACGCCGGGCCGCGACGGGGTGGACGTCAGCCGCTGGGGCATTGCCCCGACAATGACCTGGGGCCTGTCGGGCCCGACCCGGATCAGCGCCAGCTACTACCACCTGCAAAGTGATGACATTCCGGACCAGGGCCACCCCATTTCCAACGTCACCCAGCGACCGGCCAAGGTCGATCGCGACAATTTCTACGGCCTGCTGGAACGGGATTTCCGCAAGACCTCGGCCGACATCGCCACCTTGCGGCTGGAGCATGATTTCAGCGCCGACCTGACCTTGCGCAACACCCTGCGCGGCGGACGCTCGATGCAGGACTACGTGATGAGCCGGCCGATCATGACCGCCGCCCAGGAACAGGCCGGTCAGGTCCAGCGCGGCTTCCGCGCGCGCAACGTGGTCAACGACTCCCTGATCAACCAGACCGACCTGTTCGGCACGCTGCACACCGGCGGGCTCGAACACCGCTACTCGCTGGGCCTGGAACTGAGCCGTGAAACCATCACCACACGGGACAAGCACGCGGGCAGCAACGGCCCGCTGGGCGACTTGCACAACCCCGATGCCCACGACAGCGGCTGGACACTGAGGCGGGGCAGCGGTGCAGTGACCAGCCAATACCGCACCGACGTGGCGTCGCTGTATGCCTTCGATACCCTGAAACTGCATGAGCAGTGGGACCTGAACCTGGGCCTGCGCTACGACGACTACCAGGTCAAGGACCGCCTGCAGCAAGGGGTCGGCTCCTCCAGCGAGCTGTGGAACTACCAGGCCGGCATCGTCTACAAGCCTCGGCCCAACGGTTCGGTCTACCTGTCCTACGGCACCTCGTCCAACCCGTCGGGGGAAAACACCCAATCCGGCGGAGCCGATGGCGCCGGGGCCGGCAACCTGGGCAACAACAAGGCCCACCTCGATCCGGAGAAAACCCGCAGCCTGGAACTGGGCACCAAGTGGGATGTATTCAATGAACAGCTGTCCCTCACGGCAGCGGTGTTCCGCACGGAAAAAACCAACGCCCGGGTCACCGACCCCAGCACCGGGCTGGTGGCCCTGGATGGCAACCAGCGGGTGACGGGTATCGAACTGGGCGCCACCGGGCGCCTGACGGACAAATGGGCGGTCTGGGCCGGCTACACCTACCTCGACGCCGAGGTGGTGAAGTCCGGTGGCGACGCCCGCAACGACGGCAACCAGGCCAAGTTCATCGCCCCCAACAGCTTCAGCTTGTGGACCCGCTACGACCTCGACCCACGCTGGAGCATTGGCGGCGGTGCCACCTACATGGATGCGCGCTACATGAACGATGCCAACACCATCAGCGTGCCGGACTACTGGCGCTACGACGCGATGCTCGGCTACAAGGTCAACAAGAACCTCGACCTGCAGCTCAACGTCATGAACCTGACCGACGAGACTATCTACGACGCCTCCCACGTCGGGATGTTCGCCACCGTGGCGCCCGGCCGCTCCGCCGAGCTGAGCGCCCACTTCAAGTTCTAGAACCCCCGCCCCGATCCAGGGCCCGCAGCCACCCTGCGGGCCCCGGGCACTTGTGGTGGGCCGTGCATCTGGAGTAAAAGCCACGGCCCTGCCCCCCAGAAAAAGGAACACCCATGCTGTTTGTGGTGCTGCTCGGCGGTAAACACCCGCGCGCGCGAATCGAGGTCCACGATGTGGCCTTTGCCGTGGCGGACAACCTGCAAGCCACCTACCCGCAACTGCGCGAAAGCTGGTTCGGCAGCGCCAAGGGGCTGCACATTGATGCCTGGATGCAGGTCGACGGGGTCGATCAATGGAAGGTCGAACTGAGCCCCCTGGCACCGGCGCCCGACGCCCCGCGCCTGTTCTTTATCAACCTGGGCGGCTACGAAGCCGCGACCTTTGGCGAGGCCCATCATTACGGGCTGGTGGTCGCCCGCAACAAGACCGAAGCCAAGGCCCTGGGCAAGCGCCAGATGCTCCCGCGCTGGCAAAAAGGCCACACCGACGCCCTGCTGGATGTGGATGACTGCCTGCCCATCGACCTGGTGCAAGGGCGTTACGTGCACCTGGTGCAAGCGCCCCACGACGGTATCCGCCAGCAGAACGATTACATCCTGCTGTGAGTGGGCGAAGCGCATCCGACCTTTGAACAGCCCCCGTCGGGCTAGGGCCCAGGGTTGAGTAAACGCACAGTCAGCCCGTCCACCGTCGGCACATCCCCCAGCAGGAACTCCCGCAACTGGTGGATGCGCTGCGGGCGCGGGTGCTCCCGCAGCCACACCAGGTAATAGCTGTCACCGGTGGCCACAGCGCTGTCGAACGGCAGGCTGATCTGCCCATCACGCACGGCCTGGGCCACCAGGTGCAGGTCACCGATGGACAGGCCATGACCGCCCATGGCGGCTGAAATCGCCTGGTCCAGGGTGTCGAAGACCTTGCCCCGATCCAGCCGCACCTCGTCCGCCAGCCCTTGGGGCCGCAGCCAGCGACGCCAATCACGGCGATCCGCCGAAGGGTGGATCAGCTCCGCGTCCTGGAGCCGTTGCAGGTCCCAGGCCGGCGAGCCTTCGGGCTCTGGGGCGCAGATCGGCACCAACCATTCATCGAACAACTTGCAGGCCTCCACCCCGGGGCCGAAATGGCCGTTGCCCAGAAGGATCGCGCAGTCGTAGGGCTCGGCGTAGAAGTCCACGCTGTCCACGTCCATCCACACGCTGACCAGTTGCACCGCCAGCTCCGGGCTGCGGGATTTGAGGCTGTCCAGGGCCCTCAGCAGCCAGCGCATGGTCAGGGTCGACGGCGCCTTCAAGCGCAATTGGCCGTCCTGGCTGCGCAGGGGCAGGCAGGCGTCTTCGATGATCCGGAAGCCCACCTTGAGCTCGCGGGCCAGGCGCTGCCCGGCGTCGGTCAGGGCCAGGTGCGGACCGTTGCGCTCGAACAGGCGACAGCCGAACAGGCCCTCCAGGGTCCGAACATGGCGACTGATCGCACTCGGGGTCAGGGACAGCGCCTCGGCGGCGCGGGTGAAAGAACCACTGCGGGCAGCGACCTCAAAGGCGCGCAAGGCGTACAGCGGCGGCAGGGGTTCGGTCATGGGCAGTGACTCATGATGATTAATACTCACAGTAGCTCACAGCATAAAGCGTTTTTCAATGCCGTCCCCGCCCCTCAAGCTTGCCCGATCTACCCTGTACCAGAGCCCTTACTCGGTGTGGACAGGCTTCAACCCGGCAAGGCAAACCCCGCATGAATCTGGATTTTTCATTACTGCTGCTCTACGTCTTCAGCGTCTTCACCCTGGTGGCCACCCCGGGCCCGGTGGTGGCGCTGATCCTTAACACCAGCCTGCGCCACGGCGCCCGGCGCGCTGCCCTGACGGCCTTGGGCAGCAATGCCGCCTCCCTGATCCTGGCCCTGCTGGCGATGCTGATCCTGCGCGGTGGCCTGGCCCTGGACCCGCGCCTGCTGCACGGCATCAGCCTGTTGGGTTGTGGGTTTATCGGCTATCTGGGGCTGCAGGGGCTGGCGGCCGCCAGGCACCCCGGGGAGCTGGCGACGGTTGCCACTCGGGGGCTCGGCGGCGGGCTGGGCAAGGGCTTTGCCGTGGGCATCGCCAACCCCAAGGACATTCTGTTTTTTGTCGCCTTCTTCCCCCAGTTCATCGGCATCAGCCCGCACTTCGGCAGCAGCGTGGCCTGCCTGGTGGGATTCTGGGTACTGATCGACTGCGCGGTGCTGGCGACCTACATCGCCCTGGCGCGCCAGGGCTTTGCCCTCCAGTACCAACGCCTGCTCAGCGGCCTGTCGAGCCTGGTGCTGCTAGCGGTGGCGCTGATGGGCGCGGTGTATTCCGGGCTGGCGTTGTCGGGCGCGGCGTAAAGGCGCTTACAGGCTGCGGTATTCCAGGGTCAGGTGCGTCAACTCATGCACCGGTGCCAAACGCTCGCGCAACGCTTCGGCACTCAGGGAGGCCGGGGCCAGCACGCTGACGATGGCCGCCCGCGCCTGGGGGCCGACCTGCCACACATGCAGGTCAGTGATGCGTGCATCTCCTGGGGCCTCGACCAACTGGCGGATCTCGGCGGCCAGGGGCTCGTCGCTGGCATCCAACAACACCGCGGCACTGGACTTGAGCAGGCTGTAGGCCCAGCGCGCAATCACCAGGCCGCCCACCAGGCCCATCAACGGATCCAGCCAGACCCAGCCCAGGTAACGCCCGGCGAGCAAGGCGGCAATCGCCAGCACCGAGGTCAGGGCATCGGCCAGCACATGCACATAGGCCGAACGCAGGTTGTTGTCGTGCTGGTGGGCCGGGCCATGATCCGGGTGCGGGTGCGGGTGGTCGTGAGCATGGCCATGATGATCGTGATGATCATGACCGGCATGCTGATGGCTGCCCGATAACAAGAAGGCACTGAGGATATTCACCGCCAAGCCCAGCACGGCGATCAGGGTCGCTTCGGTGAACGCCACCTGGGTCGGCTGCCACAGCCGCAACAGCGATTCGGCGCCAATGCCCAGGGCCACCAGAGCGAGAATCATCGCCGAGGCAAACCCCGCCAAGTCACCGACCTTGCCGGTGCCAAAACTGAAACGAGCACTGCTGGCATGGCGCCGGGCAAAACCATAGGCCGCAGCGGCAATGCCCAAGGCACCGGCGTGGGTCGCCATGTGAAAACCGTCGGCCAGCAAGGCCATGGAGCCGGTGATGTAGCCAGCGGCGATCTCGCCCACCATCATCACCAGGGTCAACGCCACCACCCACAGGGTGCGCCGGGCGTTTTCATCGTGGCCAGCACCGAGGAACTGGTGCTCGTGGGTCAAGCGCGATGCGTGTGCGGAAAGGCTCATGGGCTCGACCTCAATCAGGAATAACGGCGAATGGCTTGCAACAGTTCGTCCACGCCCTGGGCCCGTTCCTCATCGCTGAGCTCGGGGTTGGCCACATGCTCCAGGGCATGGGCCTCGATGATTTCCCCCATCAGGCCATTGATGGCGCCTCGGGTGGCGGCCACCAAGTGCAGGGTCTTGGCGCATTCGGCGCCGGACTCCAGGGCCCGCTCCACCGCCTGGACCTGGCCGAGAATGCGCCGGACGCGTTTGAGCAGCTCATCTTTCTGTGCGTGAGTGTGCGACATACCCCTACCCCCTATACCTATAGGCTCGGCATAGTTACCCATCCCGGCGTTGCGCACAATCCTCGGCGCAAAAAAATGCCGGCGCCGGCCCGCCCCCCAGAAAACGGCCGGTTTACCTGGCCGAAAATGCTGCTGTGCCCCAAGTCCCTGGAGTAATATGGCGCCGCGTCACAACCCCCTCAGGACACCCTGTTCATGCTGTTGCCGACCCGATGAGCACTGCCTTGCTCAACCTTGTGCTGGCCCTCGCCCTGGTCTTGCTGGGCCTGTTTGCGCTCTGGCGCGAGCATCAGGCGCGCCAGCAACGGCGGCGCTATCGGCAATTGGCCGAGCGCCTGACTGATGGCCTGTTGCTGACCGACGCCAAGGGCATCGTGCGCCAGCACAATCGCCTGGCGGCCACGCTCCTGGGCCAGGCCGACACATCGCTCAAAGGGTCGACGCTGGCCCGCTGGTTTCCCCGGCTCGACGAAGCCGCCCACGATGGCGGGCGCCAACGCACCCTGGTGGTTCGCGGCGACGGCGAACAGCGCTCGACAGACATCACTTACCTGCCGGCCGCCGATGGCGGCGGCAGCCTGTTGCTGCTGCACCCGACCCGGGAAGCCCCGGCCAGCCCGGACGACGCCGAGCGCTACAAGCGCAGCCAGTACTTCGCGCGGATCGGCACCTGGGACTGGGACGTCGACACCGAGAAGCTGTTCTGGTCGGAAGCCATCTACGGCATGTTCGGCTTCAAGGTCGGCGAGGTGGTGCCCTCCTACCAACTCTTCTGTTCCTGCGTGCACCCCGAGGACCGGGCCAAGGTGCGCGCCGGGGAAGTTCGCTGCCTGGAAACCGGGCAGAACCACGATGAGGAATACCGGGTGATCTGGCCGGACGGCAGCATCCACTGGCTGCGGGAAACCGGCAACGTGGTGAAGAACGTCCACGACACCACCATCAAGATGATGGGCGTGGTGCGCGACATCACCGACGAAAAAGTCTCCGCCAGCCAGTTGCACCATCTGGCGCACTTCGATGCCCTGACCGGCCTGCCCAACCGCCTGGTATTGGAAAGCCGCCTGGCCAATGCCCTTGAACAGGCGCGCCGCAACGACACCCGGGTGGCCCTGGTGTTTGTCGACCTCAATGGGTTCAAGGCCATCAATGACCAGTACGGCCACGCCGCTGGTGACCGGGTGCTGACGGCCACTGCCGAGCGTTTGAAAAATATCCTGCGGGTGTCCGACACCGTGGCGCGGATCGGCGGCGACGAATTCGTGGTGATCCTCGAAGGCCTGACCCCGGGCAGCAGCCTGCAAGACGAGGCCCACCGCATCTGTGAAAAGATCTTCAGCGAACTGGCGCCGCCCCTGACCATCGGCAACGACCTGCGCTCCATCGACAGCAGCCTCGGGGTCGCGGTGTTCCCCGACCATGGGCCGACCATGGATCAGTTGATCCACATCGCCGACCTGGCCATGTACGAAGCCAAGCGCAGCGGCAACAACCAGTACCGACTGGGCCACTGACCGCACTAAGGGCGGAACGCGGAGCGGCCCCGGCTGGGTTACCACGCAGAGCGTGGGAATGCCGCCCGTAACGCTAGAGCTGGACGCGATCAGTCGTCGCGGGTCAGCACTTCCAGCAGCTCGAGCTCGAACACCAGGTTGGCGTTCGGCGGGATCGCGCCCATGCTGCGTTCGCCGTAGCCCAGGTGCGCCGGCACCAGCAGCTTGCGCTTGCCGCCGACTTTCATGCCCATCAGCCCCTGGTCCCAACCCTTGATCACTCGGCCGGTGCCAATCACGCACTGGAACGGCTTGCCGCGCTCATAGGACGAGTCGAACGGCGTGCCGTCCTCCAGAAAACCCCGGTACTGGGTGGTGATCAAGGCGCCCTTGACTGCCTCCTTGCCATCGCCCAGCTGGATATCGATCACCTGCAATTGGTCGCTCATCGCTCACTCTCATTCAACCATCGCCCCGTTTGGGGACTGCGGGCAGCGTTTTCGCAGAATTGCCGGCGCTTGGCAATCACTCCGGCTGTTTCTGGAGAAGGGTCGTGGTGTCGAGAAACATCTGCGTCAGCGCCGCCTGCACGGCTTCGACCGGTGCCAGTTCCACGTCCCACTGCACCTCCAGGCTGGGCAGCGCCTGGCACCAGGCAACCGCCGGGGAAAAGTGCAGGGTCAGGCGGCCCGGCGCCAACAGCGCTCGCTCGATGCCGCCGTAGCCGGCCAGCCCTTGCCCACCCAGCTCCACGTAGTAGCTGTCCATGCCCAAGGCCACGTCCTGCTCGTCAACGTCCTCGGCACGCTGCAACAGCAGATAGTGCTCGGGCTGCGCCGCGTCATCGGCGAACCCCAGAATCTGTACCTCGTCCTCGGTGTAGGCACTGTAGGTGGTTGCCTGAAACATCCAACTCATGACAACTGACTCCTTTCCAAGGGCCATGCCTGCCAGCCCCTGGCCGACCGGCAGGCGGTAAAGGCCGTCACTGACGCAACAGCCCGGTTTCATAGTCCAGCCATTCCTCTTCGAAGGCCTGCGACAGGTACTCCAGTACGCGGTCCAACGACACGGCAGCGGGCACATTGACCGAATGGAACAGTGCGCTGAACCCTTCCCAGCGGCAGCCCATGTCAACCAACCGTTCCAGGACTTCGGCCACTCGCGCCTTGCCGGCCGCCATGAATATCAGGCGCAAGGTGCTGTTGCCGCTGCTGCGGGCGACCTGATGAAACCACTTCAAGCCGTCCTCTTCCACGCGCACTTCAACCTCATCCTCCAGGCAAACCTCCTGGGAATAGAACGGAATATTGGCGATGCGGTAGAACCCTGAGGGCTGTAGCTCGGCCCAGACACCTTCACTGGATGCCGGCGGATAGTCGTCGACGACCGCCAACCTGAGCATGATCTTGTCCATCACCTGTCCCTGGCACGCTAAAAAGAGGTTCCCGGCGCTGGTCACGCCGTGGAACGGGGAGTGCTTTTTCGCAGAATTGCCGACGCATGGCAATTCGTGTCGCTCACCGCCAACCCGTGGCTCAGATCCTGAACTGCCCCACCAGGGTTTCCAGGCGATGGCCGATGCCGTACAGGTCTTCCACGGTCCTGACCCCAAGCTGGCTCTGTTCGGCCACAGCGTCGATGGCCCGGGCGATCTGGTGCACGCTGCGGTTGATCGCCTCAGCCACGGAAGTCTGCTCCTCGGCGGCACTGGCGATGTGGGCGTTCATGGCGTTGATGGTGGCGATCAGCTCAACGATCTCGCCCAGCGCCTGCCCGGCCTGGTCGGCCTGGACACTGGCGCCCTGCCCGGCCCGGCTGGATTGTTCCATGGCCCCGACCACGCTGCCGGTGGCGCGCTTGAGGCGCTCGACCATGCCGTGGATTTCCGCGGTGCTGCCCTGGGTACGGCTGGCCAGGGCACGGACTTCATCGGCGACCACGGCAAAGCCGCGGCCGGCCTCCCCGGCCCGGGCGGCTTCGATGGCGGCGTTGAGGGCCAACAGGTTGGTCTGCTCGGCAATCGCGCGGATCACATCAAGCACGGTGACGATGGCCGCCACATCGGTTTGCAACCCTTGCAGGGACACACCGCTGTGGCCCAGGTCCGCGGTGAGCACCTGAATCCGCGCCACACTGGCGTCCACCACACTTCGCGCCTGGCGCGACTGGCGATCACTGGCCAATGCCGCGACCGAGGCGTTCTGGGCACTGCCGGCCACCTCCTGGGCCGCCGACGACATCTGGTTGATGGCCGCCGCCACCTGTTCGGTTTCCTGGCGTTGCTGCGCCATGGCCTGGTCCATCTGCCGGCTCTGCTCGGCCACATGGCCCACGGCGCCGTTGAGCTGGCGGGTCATATCGGCGATCTGGCTGACCAGCCCATGGATGGTGTCGACAAAACCATTGAACGACGCCGCCAGTTGCCCCAGCTCATCGTCACGGGTCACCACCAGGCGCCGGGTCAGGTCACCGCCGCCCGCGGCGATTTCATCGAGGCTCTGGCGAATCCGGGTCAAGGGCCGCAGGCTGCCGTTGACCAGCCACAGGGCCAGGGCTCCGAGGCCGAGCCACAGCACCAGGGCGCTCAGGGCAATGCCCAACAACAGTTGCCGCACACGCTGGTGGATGTCGGTACGCACCTGCTCGACCTGAGCGTCGATGCGGTCCAGGTTGATGGCGGTGACCACCACCAGGTCCCACTTGGCCAGGTAAAAACTGTAGGCCAGCTTGGGCACCACCTGATCGGTGTTGACCAGAGCCCCGGCGTACTCGACGAAGTGGCTGTCGTTCTTCGCCGCCGCCACCATCTCGCGGTTCAGGTAGACGCCATTGCGGTCCTTGCGCTCGCTCATGTTGCTGCCCACGCCTTCACGGCTGTCACCGCGAAACAGGCGCACCACCTGGCTGTCGTAGCCGATGAAGTAACCGTCCTCGGCGTACTTGATCTGTGACAGCCGGGCAATGGCCTGGGCGCGGCTGGCCAGGTCCCCAGCGCTCGCCGAGGCATAGAGATCGGCCACGGCGGTGCGCGCGATGGCGGCGTAGTCCGTCAACCGCGAACGGCTTTCCTGGAGCAGCCGCTCGCGGGTCTGGCCCACTTCCTGCTCGGCCTGGGACAACAGGGTGAAACTGATGCCAAGGCTCAGCAGCACGGCCAGCACCAGCACCGGCAACAGGCTCAGCAGGAGCATTTTGCGTTTGAACGACATGCCGCACTCCTTCATCAGAACAGCGCTGCCCGCCCGGGCGGCAGGCAGCGGACGGCGCCTTACCAGAGGGCGATGTCGTAGGTGAAGTAGATGCGGTTGCTGTCGCGCCCACGGGAGAAGTCCGAGCGGTACACGTAGTTGCGCAGCTTGACCCCCAACCCTTTGAAAGTGCCCTGCTGCACCACGTAGGCCAGCTCGGCATCACGCTCCCATTCCTTGATCGCGGTGTCGGACTGGCCGTCGTTGCCGCTCAGGTAACGGGTGGAAAACGTCAGCCCCGGCACGCCAAGGGTGGCGAAGTTGTAGCCGTAGCTGAGCATCCAGGTCTTCTCGCCCTCCTCGATGAATTTGCCGATGCCGACGTTGCTGAAGGAATAAACCGTGGCGCCGCTGATATAAGGCAGGCCGGCGTCGCCGCTGAGCTTTTGGTAACCGCCGCCGAAGGTGTGGCCGGCAATGGCGTAGGAAAGCTGGCCGCTGAGCAGGTTGTTGTCGATCTTGCCGCCGTAGGCCGATCCGCTGTCGCTGCTGTGGAAGTAGCGCAGATCACTGGTCAATACCCCGCTGCCCAGGGGCAGGTCGTGCTGCACGCCGGCGAAGTTCTGCCGGTAGAAGTTTTCCAGCTCGCCATGGAAGTAGCTCAGGCGCAGGTTCTTGCCCCATTTGTAATCGGCCCCGGCATAGCGGAAGTCCCCGGATTTGTCGCCGCCGTAACCGTCAGGCACCAGCGCCACGCTGTCGGTGGAATCGCGCAGCTTGAAACGGTCCAGGTAGCCGCCGGTCAGGGTCAGGTTTTCAATGTCGCTGCTGGTGACCTGGGTGCCTTGGTAGGTCTGGGGCAGCAGGCGTGCATCGTTGTAGATCAGCACTGGGTTCTTGGGCAGCAAGGTGCCGTATTTGAGGGTGGTCTTGGCCAGGCGCACCTTGGCCGTGGCCCCGGCGCTGGCGAACTCGCCGGCCGCACGCCCATCGTCATGCACCGGCATCAAGCCCGTGCCGCTGCGGCCACGACCGGAATCGAGCTTGACCCCCAGCAGGCCCAGGGCATCGACCCCGAAGCCAAGGGTGCCCGGGGTGAAGCCGGACTGGTAATCCAACAGAAAGCCCTGGGCCCACTCGGTGCGCTCGCTCTTGGCGGTGCGCGCCGCCCGGGCGCTCATGCCGTGTTCGTCGCGGAAGTTTTCGTTGAAATAGACGTTGCGCAGTTGCAGCTTGAGGCTGCTGTCGTCGATGAAGTCACTGGCCTGGGCCGCTGCCAGGGGCAGCAGGCTCAAGCATGGAAAAAGCGCCCCGCGAATCAGAAAATGGCTCATGTCGTACTACTCGTTGTTGTTATGGATTGTTTTTATTCAGGGTGCAGCTCGCCCCGCGCCTGGCTCGGCAGGCGCGTGATGGAACAGCGATGGACTTGGGGTTGAATCAGACGAACAGGGTCAGGGCACCGGTGAGCAAGGCCAGGGCGGTAATCACCAGGGACGTCAGCACCGCCCATTTCACCGTGGCTTTCTGGAAGTCGCCGATGTCCCGATCGACCATGCCCACCAGCAGCAGGGTCGAGGCCACCAACGGGCTCATCAGGTGCACCGGCTGGCCGAGGATCGAGGCCCGGGCGATTTCCAGGGGCGAGATGCCGTAGGCGGCTGCGGCGTTGGCCAGGATCGGCACCACGCCGAAGTAGTAGGCGTCGTTGGACAGGACAAAGGTCAACGGCATGCTGGTGATCGCCACCACCAACGGGAACAGGTGGCCCCAGGACGGCGGGATCCATTCCACCAGGGTCTGGGCCAGGGCATCGACCATCTTGGTGCCGGAGAAAATCCCGGCAAAGATACCGGCGGCGAACACCAGCAGGACCACGGTCATGGCGTTGCCCGAGTGGGCCAGGATGCGTTCCTTCTGAATGTCCAGTTGCGGGTAGTTGATCATCAGCGCCAGGACGAAGCCGATCAGGAACAGGATGGCCGAGTGCATCAGCCCCATTACCAGGGCGGTCATCACCGCGATCACCAGCAGCAGGTTGATGTAGGCCAGCTTCGGCCGCTTGTGCGGGGTGTCTTCCAGAATGGCCTTGATGTAGCAGTCACCGCCGCCGCTTTGCAGCTCGGTGTTGCCAATGCGCTTGCGCTCGGCGCGGCCCAACAGGTAGGCGACGAACACCACCCAGACAGCACCACCGATCATGGTCGGCAACAACGGCACGAAGTACTCGCCGGCATCCAGGCCGAGGGCGGCAATGGCTCGGGTCGCCGGGCCGCCCCAGGGGGTCATGCCGCTCATGATGCTCAGGGACAGCATGGCGATGGTGGCCAGGATCATCGGGTTCATGCCGATGCGCTTGTACAACGGCAGCATCGCCGCGCAAGTGATCATGTAGGTGGTGGTGCCGTCGCCGTCCAGGGCCACCACCAGCGACAGCAAGGCGGTGCCGATGGCGATTTTCGCCGGGTCGCCGTTGACCCGTTTGAGGATCTTGCGGATCAGCGGGTCGAACAGCCCGGCGTCGATCATCAGGCCGAAGAACAGAATGGCGAACAGCAGCAGTGCGGCAGACGGGGCGACCATTTTCAGGCCGTCGAGCATCATCTTGCCGGTGGTGCCGCCAAAGCCGCCGATCACCGCGAAGACGATGGGCACCACCGTCAGGGCGACGATGGGCGACAGGCGCTTGGTCATGATCAGGAAGGTGAAGACCACCACCATGGCGAGGCCGAGCAAAGCGAGCATAGGTCGATTCTCTTGTTGTTATGGACAGCGTGGCCGACGCGCAGGCGCACGGCCCCCTGGGCGCTGGGCGATCCGATCAACGGGGCCCGGCGCAGGCATTGAGTGAAGGTGTTGGGGTGCAGCGGGACTGCGTGGGCGTTTAGCTGTGCTTAGGCGCCATCACCGCGTCCCGGGTTTCATCGACAGCGGCTGTAAGCACGGGCGCGGGATGGCCGTCGAGGGTGTCGAGCAACACCTGGCGGTCGCAGGCGTTTTCCGAGATCGAAATCACCACCGTGGCCACGGCGTTGCTGGCCAGGCTGGTGAGGGCGCGGGCTTCGGACATGAAGCGGTCGATGCCGATCAGCAGCGCCAGGCCGGCCAGGGGAATGTCGTGGATCACGGTCAAGGTCGAGGCCAGGGCCACAAAGCCGCTGCCGGTCACCCCCGCCGCGCCCTTGGAGGACAGCAACATGATCGCCAGCATGGTGATGACCTGCCCGGCACTGAGGTCGATGTTGCAAGCCTGGGCAATGAAGATCGCCGCCAGGGACAGGTAGATCGCCGTGCCGTCGAGGTTGAACGAATAGCCGGTAGGCAAGACCAACCCCACCACGCTTTTCTTGCAGCCCAGGGCCTGGAGTTTTTCCAGCATGCGCGGCATGACCGGCTCGGTGGACGAGGTGCCCAGCACCACCAGGAACTCTTCACGCAGGTAGCGCAGCAGCTTCCACAGGCTGAAGCCGTGGGCCCGGCAAATGCTGCCCAGGACCACGAAGACAAAGAAGCCGCAGGCGATGTAGAGGGTCATGATCAGCTTGGCCAGCGAGCCCAGGGACGTGATCCCGTACTGGCCCACGGTAAAGGCCAGGGCGCCAAACGCACCGATGGGGGCGAAGCGCATCAGGTAGGAGAAGATCTTGAACACCATCTGCGAGGCCGATTCCAGCACGTCCAGCACTGGTTTGCCACGCTCGCCCAGGGACGATAGGGCAAAGCCGCAGAGCACCGCGATAAACAGCACCGGCAGCACCTCGCCTTTATTGAAAGCGCCGATAAAGGTCTCGGGAATAATGTGCATGAAGAACTCCACCACCCCCAGTTTGGCCGCCGAGTCGGTGTACTGGGACAGGCCCTGGGTGCTCAGCCGGCTCGGGTCGATGTTCATCCCCGCGCCAGGCTGGAACAGGTACACCGCCCCCAGGCCGATAAACAGGCTGATCACGGTCAAGCCCAGAAACAGCAGCATGGTCTTGCTCAACAGGCGACCCAGGGAACGCTTGTCGCTCATGCCGGCGATGCCGGTGACGATGGTGCAAAACACCACCGGCGCGATCATCATTTTGATCAGCTTGATAAAGGCGTCACCCAGGGGTTTCAGGGCGATGGCCTGTTGGGCCCAGAAGTGCCCCACCAACACGCCGAGGAACACAGCGCAGAGGATCTGGAAGTAGAGCGATTTAACGACTTTCATGGCATCACCCATTTTTTAGAATTGTTCTGATGCAACAGCAACTGGAGCTACAAGCGCCGACTAGCCAGCCAGGCGCTGCGAGGCTGGGGCGTAGACAAACCCGGAGAACAGCCGGCGAGCGGTACGCACCACCGAGGCGCGGATGGTCTCGGCGTTTTTTCCGGTGTAGGACAATACGACATCTATGCCCCCGCTGGGGTGTTCGATACGGACCTTTTGCAGGCGTGGCTCACTGGCCCCGCCCAGCAAATCGGCGACCACGCTGCCGGCCGTGACGCAGGCCGTGGCCAGGCCGATGGAGCCGGTAATGGCCAAGGCCCGGTGGCAGTTGTGGGGCATGAAGTAGCGCACCGAAATCGTGCCGCCCGCCTGGGCCTGGGACACCAGCACCGGCTTGGGAATCACCTTGTCGCTGACGTCCCCCAGGCCCATGGCCAGGCCCGCCTGCAGGCGCAGGCTTTCCAGGCGCTGGAGGAACAATGGGTCAGCGTCCAGTTCGGCCGGGCTCTCATCGCCACGCTTGCCCAACTGGGCGGCCTGCACCAGGACCATGGGCATGGCCATGTCGATGCAGGTCACCGGAATACCGTCGATCACATCCTGGGTATGGCCGGTGGGAAACAACTGGCCGGTCTTGCTGCCGGCCGCATCAAGAAAGGTCAAGGCCACCGGAGCAGCAGTGCCCGGCACGCCGTCGATGGCGGTATCGCCTTCGTAGCTGACCTTGCCGTCTGGCGTCTGCACTTCAGCGTTCACAAAGGTGCCGGTGTTGAGGTTGCGAATCCGCACCCGGGTCAGGTTGCCCGAGGCCTTGACCAGCCCCTGCTCAATGGCGAACGGGCCGACCGCGCAAAGCATGTTGCCGCAGTTGGGCGCCGTGTCGACGCGACGCTGGGAGACCATGACCTGCACAAATAGGTAGTCGACGTCGGCGTCCGGGTGCAGGGACGGGCTGACAATCGCCACCTTGCTGGTTTGCGGGCTGCCGCCACCGATGCCGTCGATTTCCAACTCATGGCCGGAGCCCATCAGGTTGAGCAGCAACTCGTCGCGCTCAGGGATGGCCAGCGGCAGGTCCCAGGCCAGGAACACGGGCCCCTTGGAGGTACCGCCGCGCATCAACACACAAGGAATTCGTTGCATGACCACTGACTCTTGTTAATCAATCGGGGTAATTGATGTTCTGGAAACAAGAGTGTCAGGGTTTCAAAAGTGTTTCCAATGCAAAGATCAGAGCGATTATTGCGTTTGACGAATGAATTAAATATCGTGTTGCACAACGTTCAACCCGTCGCCCGCGTTGAGGAAAGACCATGGAATATGAGCTCCAGGACATAAGATCTTTCGTGAAAATCGCCGAACTGGGGAGTTTTCACGAAGCTGCCGATGCCTTGCACCTGTCGCAACCCGCCCTTAGCCGGCGTATCAAGAAGCTTGAAGAGGGCCTGGGCACCGCCCTCCTCGACCGCACCACGCGCAAAGTCAGCCTGACCAGCGTCGGCCGCGACTTCCTGCCCAAGGCCCGGCGCCTGCTGGACGATTTCGACGACTCGATCCTCAACATCCGCGAGCTGGCGGAACGGCAGATCGGCCAGGTGACCCTGGCCTGCATCCCCACGGCGGCGTTCTATTTCCTGCCCTCGGTGATCCGCCTGTACAACGAGCGCTACCCGAAAATCCGCATCCGCCTGCTCGACCTCAGTGCCAACGAAGGCCTGGAGGCGGTGCTACGGGGCGAGGCGGACTTCGGCATCAACATGATGAGCGGCCAGCACCCCGACATCGAGTTCGTGCCCCTGGTCAACGAGCCCTTTGTCCTGGCCTGCCGCCGCGACCATGAACTGGCCAAGCGCAGCTCGGTGACGTGGTCCGAACTCAGCGATTACCGCTTGATCGGCGTGGGTCGCCTGAGCGGCAACCGCATGCTGCTGGACCACGCTTTGTCCGGCTTGAGCTGGCGCCCGCAGTGGTTCTACGAGGTGCAGCACCTGTCCACATCCCTGGGCATGGTGGAAGCCGGCCTCGGTGTTTCGGCCATGCCGAGCTTGGCCATGCCGGCGGCGGACCACCCGACCCTGGTGAGCATTCCGCTGCACGAGCCGGTGGTCAATCGCACCCTGGGCCTGGTGTATCGACGGGGGGCGTCACTGTCGCCGGCGGCGGAAAAATTCGTCTCGATCCTGCTGGAGCAATGGCCCCATTGAGTGCACGGGCCACCAGGCCCTGCTGAGAATTTTCCAGCCCCCTGGGGCGGCCATTCGGTTAACATGGCGCCCCGAAAAACGCCCCTCGATAAGGACATCTCCATGGCTTCTTCCACCGTTATCACCCTGGTCGTCCTGGCCATACTGGTGCTTGGCGCCATCAGCATCTACAACACCCTGGTCAACCGTCGCAACCGCTTGCAGAACGCCTTCGCCCAGATCGAAGTCCAGCTCAAGCGCCGCTATGACCTGATCCCCAACCTGGTGGAAACCGCCAAGGCCTACCTCAAGCACGAGCGTGAAACCCTCGAAGCCGTGACCAACGCCCGCAACACCGCGCTGGCCGGTCTCAAGGCACTGTCGGCTCAACCGGGCAACGCCCAGGGCATGAGCCAACTGGGCCAGGCCGAAGGCGCATTGACCAGTGCCATGAGCCGCCTGAACCTGACCATGGAAGCCTACCCGGAGCTGAAGTCGTCGCAGAACATGCAGCAACTCAGCGAAGAGCTGAGCAGCACCGAAAACAAGCTGGCCTTCGCCCGCCAGGCCTACAACGACGCCGTCATGGCCTACAACAGCTACCGCCAGAGCTTCCCGCCGGTGATGTTGGCCGGCCTCTTCGGCCATGGCAGCGATGCCAGCCTGCTGGAGTTCGCTGACACGGTGGCCATCCAGGCGGCCCCCAAGGTGACGTTCTAAGCGATGGCGCCCATGGATGGCCCGATGAACTTCTTCCAACATCAGGCCCGCGCCAAGCGCCGCACCCTGACGCTGGTGCTGTTGATGGTGCTGGCGGTGATCTCGCTGATCGCGATCACCAGCGTGGTGCTGCTCCTGATCTGGCAGCAGGTCCAGCAGGAATTCAAGATCGAGGAACCGGTCAACTGGCACTGGGTGCCGTATATCGCCGCGGCGGTGCTGCTGGTGGTGATCGTTTCCAGCCTGGCCAAGCACTCCGAGCTGCTGGACGGCGGCAAGGCCGTGGCCAAGCGTCTCGGCGGCCGCTTGATCAACCTGGCGCCCCAGGGCCTGGACGAACAGCGGCTGCTCAATGTGGTCGAGGAAATGGCCCTGGCGTCCGGCACCGTGGTGCCCTCGGTGTACGTCCTCGAAGATGTCGGAATCAACGCCTTCGCCGCCGGGCTGACGCCCCAGGACGCGGTGATCGGCGTCACTCGCGGAGCACTCATGGTGCTCAGCCGTGACGAACTACAGGGGGTCATTGCCCACGAGTTCAGCCACATCTACAACGGCGACATGCGCCTCAATACCCAACTGGTGGCGATCGTCCACGGCATCCTGGTGATCGAGTTGCTGGGCGATAGCATTGCCAACGGTTCCAACTCCCTGAATGACAATGTCGGGCGCAACAAGGTCGGTGCTGTCGGGGTGTTCATTGGTATCACCCTGGTGTTCCTGGGGTCCGTGGGCACGATGTTCGGCAACAGGATCAAGGGCGCCATCAGCCGAGAGCGCGAGTTTCTCGCCGACGCCTCGGCGGTGCAGTTCACCCGTAACCCGGACGGCCTGCTCGGCGCGCTGAAAAAGATCGGCGGTTATGCCGCCCGCTCGAAACTCGATGCCCCCCATAGCGCCGAATTCAGCCACCTGTACTTCAGCGAAGGCGTGAAGCTTTCCGCCGATGGCAAGTCGGCGACCCACCCGCCCCTGGAAGAGCGCATCCGCCGCCTGGACCCGCAGTGGGATGGCCAGTTTCCCAGCGTCGCCGCCATAGAGCTGCCCAGCCCGCCGGCGTCCCAGGGACTGGACAGCTCGGGGGTGTTCAGCCGCTTGCCGCCGGCCGCCAGTGAACTGGTGTTCGACCTGGCAGCGGTGCAACAGTCGATCACCAGTATCGGCGCACCGCAACACCAGCACCTGCAGGCCGCGCAACAGACCCTCAACCGCCTGGAAGCGCCGCTCAGGGAGCACGCCCGCAGCAGCGTCGGGGCCCAGGCCCTGGTCTACGGCTTGCTGCTCTCGGCTGTGGCCGCAGTGCGCAGCCGCCAGCTCGAACCACTGGCCCAGAGCGCCCCGGCCGATGTGTTGGGCGCCATCGATGCGCTGAGCGAACCTCTGGCCCGTCTCGACCTGGGCCTGCGCTTGCCGCTGCTGGACCTGGCGATCCCGGCCCTCCGGCAATTGCAGCCGGACGCCCTGAAAACCTTTATGGCCAACCTGCAACGGCTAGTCGATGCAGACGGCGAAGTCGAACTGCTGGAGTGGACCCTGTTGCGCATCGTGCAGCGCCATGTCGAAGGCCTGCCGGCCAGCGAATACAAATGGGGCCTGTTCCAGCGCAGCGAAGAGGTTGCGATCCTCCTCGGCGCCCTGGCCAGCGCCGGCCAGTCGAGTGCGGAGCAGGCGCGCCTGGCCCTGGACGCGGCGTGGAGTGAACTGACCTTCGAACAGCCGCAGGGCCTGGACATCGACCTCGCGCACCTCGACGCGGCCTTGGTGCGCCTGCGCCAACTGATGCCGGAAGAACGCCCGGCACTGCTCAGTGCCATGGCGCGCTGCATTGCCTACGACGGCCAGGTCACGGTGGCCGAAGCCGAGTTGATGCGGGCCGTGGCGGACCTGCTGGAGTGCCCGATGCCGCCGTTGCTGGCACCGTCACCGCCCCCGCAGGCCATGGCGGCCACGTCTTGAACCACCAGCACGCGGACGCCCTTCAAGCCCCCCTCGCCCTTGCCACCATCGCCCTTAGGACGCTTGCATGAAATTTTTCCAGCACCAGGCCCGCGCCCGGCGCCACACCCTCAAGTTACTGCTGCTGATGGCCCTGGCCGTGACCTGCCTGATCGCCCTGACCAGCCTGGGCATGGGCCTGCTGCTGCGCGAACTGATGCAGGAATACCACAAGCCCAAGGTCCTCGATTGGCGGATCGTCGGCGTGGTGGCCCTGCTGATTCTCAGCGTGGTGCTGCTGGGCAGTTGGTACAAACGCTGGCAACTTCGGGCCGGTGGCAAGGTGATCGCCGAGCAACTCGGCGGGCGCCTGATCAGCCCTTCGCCCCGGGACAACCCCGAACGCCGACTGCTGAACATCGTCGAGGAAATGGCCCTGGCCTCCGGCAGCCACGTGCCTGCGGTCTATGTACTGCCAGACGCCGGGATCAACGCCTTCGCCGCCGGCCTGGACCCCGAGCACGCGGTGCTCGGGGTGACCCGCGGCGCCATCACCCGGCTCAACCGCGACGAGCTGCAAGGCCTGATTGCCCACGAGTTCAGCCACATCCATAACGGTGACATGCGCCTCAACACCCGGCTGCTGTCGGTGATCCATGGGCTGCTGGTGTTCAGCCTGGCCGGGGTGTTCGTGTTGCGCGAAGCCGAGCGCCAACACCTGTCCAGCGACCGCGATCGTTTTATCTGGCAAATCGTCTTCGCCGTGGTCGGCCTGGCGTTGCTGACCGTGGGCTCCATCGGCAGCCTGTTCGGCCACCTGATCAAGGCCGCCATCAACCGCCAGCGCGAATTCCTGGCCGACGCCTCGGCGGTGCAGTTCACCCGCTCGCCCCTGGGCATCACCGATGCCCTGAAGAAAGTCGGCGGCTGCCCGACCGGCTCGAAACTCAGCGCCTTCAGCGCAGCGCAGTACAGCCATATGTATTTCTGCCAGGGCGTGCGCAGCCGATTCGGCCGCTGGCTCGACACCCACCCGCCCCTGGACGAACGCATCCGCCGCCTGGACCCGCACTGGAACGGCCAATTCATCAGCACGCCATAACCGGCCGCGCTCGCCTCAAGGAACGCGCCATGCTTTACGGCCCGGTCGCCAAGGACCTGTTGGACTTTCTGCACGACCCGCTGCACAACACCCAGTACCTGGACGGACTCAAACCGCCGTCCTGGGGGATACGGCTGATGGCGCGCACACCGCTGCTGCGCCGGGCCCTCAACCAGGGGCACATCATCCGCCTGCTGGGTCAGCGACTGCGGGCCGAGATCGACAGCCTCAAGGTCGACCTTGACCAGCAGTTGGCGGCCGACCCGCAACCGCCCAGCCTGGACGACGTACCGCGCTGGCTCGCCACCCTGGGCAACTACTTCGACATCGACTTGCCCGCGCCCCCTCGGGACGCCCCCGAGCACTTCACGGACCGATGGCTAGAACACCGTGAAAGTCATCTCTGGGCCAAACTGGGCTACACCTGCAACCGCATCACCGAGAACCTGCGGCTGCCCTCCTCCTATAATTTTTCGATCCTGCAGCACTCCAGGTTGTGGCTGGCCTATTACCTGAGTGAGAGCCTGTTTCTGATGGCCCAGGGGTTGATGCTCGGGCATTTTCGCAACGGCCACCTGGTGCTGCGGTTCTCGCCCCTGCTGGAGCGCGAGCTGAAAAGTTACTGGCTGTCGGAAGTCTCGGAGTACCACTCCAACAGCGCCGACCAGCGGCAATTGCAAACCCTGCAGCAAACACTGGTGCAGCTCGGTCATCTGCCGCCGCCACAAAGCACCTTCCTGGTCGACCTGTTGCTGGATAAGTGCCTGTCCATCCATGCCCAGTACATCCAGGGCGAGCTTAAAAACAGCCCGTTGTACCAGTACCTGCGAGACATCGTGTACATCGCCGGGCACCTGCAAATACGCGCCCTGTGCGGCCAGCAACGAACCCATTACAGCGAGTTTGCCCACCAGGTCAGCCCGGCCACCCTGAGCCTGATGGCCTCGGCCCTGAGCAGCGCCGAAGCACCGCCATTCAACAGCCCGCAGAACTTTATCCAGGTCCAGGACGGCTTCTACCTGCGGGGCGCGCTGAACCTCAAGTACGGTTTGAAGAAAGTCGTCGGCCACTTGCTGATCACGCAAAAGAACCCCGGCAGCAAAGAGGATTTCGGCAACACCCTGGGCAACAACTTCGAACGCGACTACATCGTCAACTACATCCGGGCCCTGGAGAGCGAGCGCTACAAGGTGTATGGCGAGCTCAAGGCGGGCAATCACGCCCAGGTCAAAGGCTACGATGTGGACCTGGTGCTCCACGACCAGGCCCACGACCAGTACTACTTCATCCAGGTCAAATACCGCCTGCGCGACCAGCCCACGTACCTGTCCGAGCAGTATCAACTGATGTTCCGCGACGACTTCCACAGGGGCTACGCCAAGCAGCTGCTGATCCTCAAGCAGCACCTGAACCACCCCAGCATTCGCCAGAAGCTGGCGCAGAACGGCCTGGCCGGTGCCCGGGAAGACAACAGCCATTTCATCCTCCTGCACAATCTGCCCTTCCTCAATTACCACCAGACCCAGGGCGTGCTGTTCTATGAATGGAACCGCTTTCGCAACCTGCTGAAAGCGGCCGAATCTCAGTGCTCAGCCCCGGCGGCATCAGCCAGGAACAGCCCCTCGACGACCAGCAACTGTGGCAGCTCGAGCGTATTGTCGAAGCGCACTTCCAGGACGGCCAAAGCGGGCACAACAATCGCCTCAACTACGCCCTGTATCGGGCCAGCCGCGTCCGCTACCGTTTCGCCGACCTGGACATCGTCAGCGACCTGTTCTGAAAAACCGTCACACGACACCTGAATACAAGCAGCGACCCCAACGACCTCGGTAAACTGCGCTTCTTTTTTACCCGCTTCACCGCGTCAGGAGTTCCCCCATGCCCCATGAAGGCAACCTGCTACAAGCCGCCGTCGTGTTTCTCTGCGCTGCGGTGCTCACCGTGCCCCTGGCCAAGCGCCTGCAGTTGGGGGCCGTGCTGGGCTACCTGTTTGCCGGGGTGATCATCGGCCCGGCAGTGCTGGGGCTGATCGGCAACCCGCAGAGCGTCAGCCATATTTCCGAGCTGGGGGTGGTCCTGCTGCTGTTCATCATCGGCCTGGAGCTGTCGCCTCGACGCCTGTGGGTGATGCGCAAGGCGGTGTTCGGCGTGGGCCTGGCCCAGGTGCTGCTGACCGGGGTGACCATCGGCGCGGTTGCGCTGTGGCTGTTTGGCCAGCCGCTCAACAGTGCGATTGTCCTGGGCCTGGGCCTGGCCTTGTCATCCACCGCCTTCGGCCTGCAAAGCCTGGCCGAACGCAAGGAACTGACCAGCCCCCACGGGCGCCTGGCCTTTGCCATCCTGCTGTTCCAGGACATTGCCGCCATCCCCTTGATCGCCATGGTCCCAGTGCTGGCCGGGGCGGCCCACAACACCAGCGGTGCCGAAGACCTGCGCCACGGCCTGCAAGTGCTGGGCAGCATCGCCGTGGTGGTGGTCGGTGGCCGCTACCTGCTGCGCCCGGTGTTTCGCATCGTCGCCCGCACCCGCCTGCCGGAAGTCTCCACCGCCACCGCCCTGCTGGTGGTGATCGGCACGGCCTGGCTGATGGATTCGGTGGGCGTGTCCATGGCCCTCGGGGCCTTCCTCGCCGGCCTGCTGCTGGCAGACTCCGAATACCGCCACGAGCTGGAAGCACAGATCGAGCCCTTCAAGGGCCTGCTGCTGGGCCTGTTTTTTATCAGCGTCGGCATGGGTGCCAATATCAGCCTGCTGTTCAGCGCGCCGATCACGGTGCTGGGCCTGACCCTGTTGCTGATTGCCCTCAAGCTGCCGCTGCTGTACGTGGTCGGGCGCCTGGCCGGCGGCCTCGGCCGGGTCAGTGCAGTGCGCCTGGGGGTGGTGCTGGCGGCCGGTGGTGAATTCGCCTTTGTGGTGTTCAAGATCGGCCGCGACCAGGGCCTGTTCGAACCCCGGCTGTATGACCTGCTGGTGCTGACCATCACTCTGTCCATGGCCCTCACGCCGCTGTTGCTGCTGGCCTGCGCACGCCTGCTGCGCGCCCCGGCCAAGCCTGTGGAGATGCCCGCCGAATACCGCGACATCGACACCGATGCACCGCGGGTGGTGATCGCCGGCATGGGCCGTATGGGGCAGATTGTGGCGCGGATCCTGCGGGCCCAGAAAATCCCCTTCGTGGCCCTCGACACCTCGGTGGAAACCATCGAGCTGACCCGCAGTTTCGGCGGCATGCCGGTGTTCTACGGCGACCCCATGCGCCCGGAAATCCTCAGCGCGGCCAAGGTCGGCCAGGCAGAGTTTTTCGTCATCGCCACCGACGACCCGGAAACCAATATCAAGACCGCCGAAGTGGTGCGCCGGCTGTACCCGCACATGAAAATCATCGCCCGGGCGCGTAACCGCCAGCACGTGCACCGCCTGGTGGACCTGGGCGCCGAGGCGATCCGCGAAACCTTCTATTCCAGCCTGGAAATGAGCCGCCGCACCCTGCTCGGCCTGGGCTTGACCCAGGCCCAGGCCGACTCGCGGATCCAGCGCTTCACCTCCCACGACCAACAATTGCTCAAAGCCCAGCACGCGGTGTACGACGATGCCGCCAAGGTCCTGCAGACCGCCCAGGAAGCCCGGGCCGAACTGGCCCGGCTGTTCGAGGCCGACCATCAGGATGAACAGATCGAGACCCCCCTGCCGCCGATGCGCTGACACCAGGGCCAGACCGGCGCCGCCCCCTCGGCGCTACTGACCGTTTCTGTCGGGCGCCTGCTTTACAGTAGGCGCCCCTGCCCCTCAACGGACGCCGCCATGCCCTCTGAAAATGCCGCCCTCAAGGACATCTTCAACCTCGAACGCCTGGTGCATATCGCTGATGAAATGCACCAGGTGTACCCGGCCTTCGATCACCCGGGCTTTCTCCGGCACGCTACCCAGGGCCTGGCCGAACTGTCGCTGATGCAACGCCTGGCACGGGTCAGCGACAGCCTGCACGCGGTGTTACCGCAAGGCTACGCCGACAACCTGCAACGGCTTTATGCCCTGGCGCCGCGGCTGAATAACCGTTTCGTGTGCATCTTTCTGCCGCACTACGTGGCCAGCCACGGCGCTGAGGATTTCGAGCGCTCCATGGCCGCGCTGAAATTCTTCACCGCATTTGGTTCCTCGGAGTTCGCCGTGCGGCCGTTCCTGCGCAGCCATCAGCAGGCGACCCTGGAGCACATGCTCGACTGGGCCCAAGACCCGGACCCGCACGTACGTCGCCTGGCCAGTGAAGGCTGCCGTCCACGCCTGCCCTGGTCGTTCCGCCTGGAGCGCTTGCAGGCCGACCCGCAACTGGCGGCACCGATCCTCGAACAGTTGAACAACGACCCCAGCCTGTACGTGCGCAAGTCGGTGGCCAACCACCTCAACGACATCACCAAGGACCACCCCGAGTGGGTGCTCGATCGCCTGGAAGGCTGGGACCTGCAAGCGCCCCACCGCGCCTGGATCGCCCGCCACGCCCTGCGCAGCCTGATCAAACAGGGCCAGCCCCGGGCCCTGGCCCTGATTGGCGCCGGCGCCCGGGCCGAGGTCAGCGTCAGCGACTTCAACGTCGCCCCGGGGCGGCTGCGCCTGGGGGAGTCCTTGCAACTGGCGGTCACGCTGGACTCCACCTTGGCCGCGGGCCAACGCCTGGTAGTGGACTACGCCATCGACTACATCAAGGCCTCGGGCGTCGCCGCGTCCAAGGTCTTCAAATGGAAAACCTTCGACCTCGCCGCCGGCGAACGCAAACACCTAGGCCGCAGCCAAAGGATCCAGACCATGACCACCCGCCGTCACTACCCGGGCCGCCACCAGGTGCACCTGCTGGTCAACGGACAACGCCTGGCCAGCACCCATTTCGATTTGCAGATTGATTGAACACCCACTGCCGCCTGCCATAGCCGGCCCCCTGACCAAGGAAGAATTTGCCTGGCAATCATTGGCCCAGCAAACGGCGCAGCCGCCGCACTTCGGCGATCAGGGCCGGAAGGTCCTGACGGGCGTGGGCAATGAAGTCCTGATCGGCCACACTCGCGCCTGACAGCTCCAGGTCTTCGCCGTTGAGCCCAGCGGTGCAGATAAAGTTCGAGCCGGACTCATGATCCCGCCCTTCCACATAAGACAACCAAGGCCCGGGAGCGGCCCGTTCACAGCGCGCCGCTATCTCATCCAGTTGCTGCTCGTTCACGGTTTTTTTTCCTCCAGACACGGGCCGCCTGATCAAGTCAGGCGGCCCTTGAGCAAACGGGTCAAGCCACGGTTCACAGGCCGTTGCCCAGGGCTTTCGGCGCCTTGGAGCAATGGGTAGTGGTGCATGGTGTGCCTCACCGTGGCGGTCGCGATGACCGGCAGGCCGCACGACGCGGGAGGGTCCCGCTCCAGGGTGACGACCCGGTAGGCACTGCGGCTGCAACCCTGGTCAAAGCGCACCACGGTGGTCCCTTCGAGAATCACTGCGCCATCCCGGCGCTCTTCGTCGAAAAAGAACAACTCCAAGGGCCCCCGAGCCAGATCATCCAGGCCCCTGAGGGCTTGGTACTGCTTCAGCAGGGTATTCAGGCGCAAGCCTTTGCCCACGCAAAACCCCACCCCCATGGGCTCGCTGCCGTTGTAGTACAGCTTGCACAGCAGGGGCAGTGAGCGCCGCCGACAGGCCAGCGACACCGACTGTTCATACAGGTGAACATCTTGCGGATCCCCGGCCAGCTCATACCCCCGGCGCACCAGCGTCTGCGGGGAAAAATCCGCCAGCCCTGCCCAGCCGGCATGCTCCGGCAACGTACCGTCCAGCAACCCGCGCAGCAGATCCGGAAAAGACACCGACAATGGATGGAGGTCAGTCATGGGTCAGCCTTTTTTTGACAGGCAAGGTTCTGAATACAGGCTCGCTCCTTGTCTACAGCGTCGAGCATCGTCAGGCGCCGGGTTCCGGCACGCTGGGCAATACGTAGCGGGCGTTTTCGGCACGCAGGTCGGCCAACAAGGGGGGGTGTTCGAGGCGTTGCAGCAGGGCCAGCTGCCAGGCCAGTTCCCGGGCCAGGGCTGCGTCCGCCGGGCCGCCTTCGTAGCCGTAAATGTCCAGGGCCTCAAGCACCTTGTCCAAGGCATGGCCCGCCCAGTTCCGGTCACCCGTGGCGAGAAAATCCACACAGTAGGCGGTACAGATGGCCGCGCACTGGGCCTGGTCGGCCCGGACGTCGGAGAAGTCTTCGGTGTCCGGAATCAGGGCTTCGGCCCGGGCGCTGAATACCGCTTGCGTCACCGGCGTGCCGGCGGCCAGGTGCTGGAACAGCTGTTCAAGCAGCGCCGGCAAGGGCCCCTGAGGGAGGGCGAACGCCCCGGCAAACCGCTGGTAGATGGGTTGCAAACGCTCGGCCGCCAACAGGCAGAAGGCGCCCAGAGCGTCGTCGGGCAGCTGCAATGCACGCTTCTGGATGTGCTGTTCCTGGCTCACCATTCCTGCCCTAACCGGACTTGCCGGACAATGGAATCAAGTGATCGGTGCAGGCGAAGCCAATCACCGCATCGTCAGCCCAGGTGATTTCCATTACCGAAATGCAGCGGTCATAGCTTTCGCCTTGCAGGGTGCCGTCGGCCTTGAATACCCGCAGGTAGCCGCCGATGGAGTACCGCGAGCCATCGCCATTGCCGGGCGTGCCCATCTCCGGGATCAGGGCCCGTAGGCTGAACAGCCGGTACTTCTGGTAGTAGAAGGCGTGATTGGGGCTGTAGCGTTTTTCTTCATACTCTTTGCCGTAGTAAAAGCCGTAGTAGGCCTGATAAGCCAGGAACACGGCGGCCAGGGACCAGAGGATGGGGGTGCGTTTTTTCATGGGGCCAAGCCAGTCCTTTTAGCAACAGCCGGGAAACATCAGGGGCGCCATTAAACAGGCTCTGGCGCCGTCTATCCAGCGGCGTTTGAGTCTTCCACTGCCGGGGGCCGGGCCCCCAGCAACAGGGCTTGCTCCGCCTCGCAGAGGGCCACCAGGTAATCCCACACCACGCGCAAGCGCACCGACTTGTGCAGCTCGCGACGGGTACTGATCCAGTAGGCGCGCTGGATACTTTCAGTCGGCAGCAAGGGCACCAGCCCGGGGTCATCGGCCGCCATGTAGCACGGCAGCACGGCGATGCCTAGGCCGGAGCGCGCCGCCTCTTGCTGGGCAATCACGCTGGTGCTGCGAAACACCACCTGGGGGTTGCGGCAGAAGCTGTTGAGGAACATCAGCTCCGGGCTGAACAGCAGGTCATCGACGTAGCCGATCCAGTGATGCCGCCCCAGGTCCTCGCGGCTGTGCAAGGGCGGCGCGCGATCCAGATAGGCCGGGCTGGCGTAGAGCGCCAGGGAGTAGTCGGAGAGTTTGCGCGTCACCAGCATGTCCGCCGCCGGGCGTTCCAGGTGGATGCTGATTTCCGCCTCGCGGTTGAGGATGCTGACAAAGCGCGGTACCGCCACCAGTTCCACCTCCAGCCCCGGGTAACGCTGGAACAGGCCGTGAAAACGCGCGGCGAGAAACCTCACCCCCAGCCCCTCGGTGACCCCCACGCGGATCTTGCCCAGGGGGGCACTGGACTGGGTGATTTCTTCCTGGGCCAGCAAGGCGACGTTTTCCATGGCCTCGGCGTGCTTGAGCAACGCCTCGCCGGCCGGGGTCAACTCATAGCCCTGGGCGTGCTGGACAAACAGCGCGGTGCCCAGGCTCTTTTCGATGGCTTCGATGTGCCGGGCCACCGTGGTGTGGGTGGTCTTGAGCCGCTGCGCCGCAGTGAGCAGGCGGCCGCTGCGCTGCAACTCGAGAAAAAACCGCACATCGTTCCAGTCGAACATGCCTGTTCCTTTTGCCAGGGGGAAAGCACCAGAGGAGCCGTCCTGGGGGAAATCGAGCGCTGTTTAAAAACGCACAGCTGCTGCGTAAAAACTAACATTTTTTTAACGAAAGCTAACAACTAGGATGAACCGCAACAAGAACAACAATGAGGAGGTCATGGATGCTCCCTGTCCTGGAACCCTACGACTACATCGTGGTGGGCGCCGGCCCCGCTGGCTGCCTGCTGGCCAATCGGCTGTCCGCCAACCCCGCACACCGGGTGCTGCTGCTGGAAGCCGGTGGCCGCGACAACTACCCCTGGATCCACATTCCCGTCGGCTACCTGTTCTGCATCGGCAACCCCAGGACCGACTGGTGCTTCAAGACCGAAGCCGAACCCGGCCTGCAAGGGCGCAGCCTGAGCTACCCGCGGGGCAAGGTGCTGGGCGGCTGCTCCTCCATTAACGGCATGATCTACATGCGCGGCCAGGCCGGCGACTATGACGGCTGGGCCGACCAGGGCAACCCGGGTTGGAGCTGGCAAGACGTATTGCCGCTGTTCAAGAAAAGCGAAAATCACTTTGCCGGTGCCAGCCCCCTGCACGGCGCCGCCGGGGAATGGCGGGTGGAACGCCAGCGCCTGTCCTGGCCCATTCTCGACGCCTTCCGCAACGCCGCCGAACAGAGCGGCATCGCCCAGATCGATGACTTCAACGGCGGCGACAACGAGGGCTGCGGCTACTTCCAGGTCAACCAGAAAAGCGGCGTGCGCTGGAACGCCGCCAAGGCCTTTCTCAAGCCGATCCGCGAGCGCGCCAACCTCACCGTGTTGACCGACGTCGAGGTGCAACGAGTGCTGCTGGAAGACGGCCGCGCCAGTGCGGTCAACGCCCTGCATCAAGGCCGCCAGCAGAGCTTCAAGGCACGGCGGGAAATCATCCTCTGCGCCGGTTCGGTCGGCTCGCCCGGCATTCTCCAACGCTCCGGCATCGGCCCCGCGCCCTTGCTCAATCGTCTGGGCATCGGCGTGGCCCATGAGTTGCCGGGGGTCGGCGGCAACCTTCAGGACCACCTGCAATTGCGCCTGATCTACCAACTGGAAAATGCCCGCACCCTGAACCAGATCGCCGGCAGCCTGTGGGGCAAGATGGGCATGGGCCTGCGCTACCTGTATGACCGCAGCGGCCCGCTGTCCATGGCCCCCAGCCAGTTGGGGGCATTCGCCCGGTCCGGCCCGGAACAGACCTCGGCCAACCTCGAATACCACGTGCAACCCCTGTCCCTGGAGCGCTTCGGCGAGCCGTTGCACAGCTTCCCGGCGTTTACTGCGTCGGTCTGCGACCTGCGCCCGCAGAGCCGCGGCCGGGTGGACATCCGCTCCCTGGAGCCGACCGCGCCGCCGCTGATCCAGCCCAACTACCTGAGCCACCCCGAGGACCTGCGGGTCGCTGCCGACGCCATCCGCCTGACCCGACGCATTGTTGCCGCACCGGCCCTGCAACGTTTCAAGCCCAAGGAGTACCTGCCCGGCGACGAATTGCGCAGCGAAGAACAACTGCATGAGGCAGCGGCGCGTATCGGGACTACCATTTTCCATCCGGTGGGCACGTGCCGCATGGGGCAAGACGCCGAGGCCGTGGTGGATGCCCAACTGCGGGTCCACGGCATTCCGGGGCTGCGCGTCGCCGACGCCTCGATCATGCCGCGCATCACCTCTGGCAACACCTGCTCGCCGACCCTGATGATCGCCGAGAAAGCCGCCCAGATGATCCTGGCCAGCGAACCCAGGAGCACGGTGCAGAGCAAGGAGCCGGCAGCCACGGTGTGAGCCTCCTTGCTGGCGCGGTTTTTTGTAGGAGCCGGCTTGCCGGCGATGGCGGCCATGAGAGCGCCATCACTGGCAAGCCCGCACCCAAAGAGGACGAAAACGAGGATTCATCCCGCGTGAGCGGTGGATATGCAACAACGGCGCCGGTGACGGTGTCGGCAGTGGAACAACAACAATAATCACTGTAAGGAAGCCCCCTATGTCAGAACACGCCCAGCCCCTGAACCCGTCACTGGCCGGCACCGCCGGCAAGGACAGTCAGAAAGTCATCTTCGCCTCGTCCCTCGGGACGGTGTTCGAGTGGTATGACTTTTTCCTCTACGGCGCCCTTGCGGCGGTGATCAGCAAGCAGTTCTTCGCCGGGGTCAACGACACCACGGCCTTTATCTTCGCCTTGATGGCCTTCGCTGCCGGTTTTGTGGTGCGCCCCTTCGGCGCCCTGGTGTTCGGCCGCCTGGGGGACATGATCGGGCGCAAGTACACCTTCCTGGTGACCATCGTGCTGATGGGCCTGGCCACGTTTGCCGTGGGCCTGTTGCCCAACTACGCCAGCATCGGCATCGCCGCACCGATCATCCTGGTGGTGCTGCGCATGCTCCAGGGCCTGGCCCTGGGCGGTGAATACGGCGGCGCCGCCACCTACGTGGCGGAACACGCGCCCATGGGCAAGCGCGGCTTTCACACCAGCTGGATCCAGTCCACCGCCACACTGGGGCTGCTGCTCTCGCTGCTGGTGGTGCTGGCGTGCCGCTACTTCACCGGCGATCAGTTCGACGTCTGGGGCTGGCGCCTGCCGTTCCTGCTGTCCATCGTCCTGCTGGGTATTTCCACCTGGATCCGCATGAGCCTGCACGAGTCACCGGCCTTCCTGAAAATGAAAGAGGAAGGCAAGACCAGCAAGGCGCCGATCCGCGAGTCCTTCGGCAAATGGGAAAACCTCAAGGTGGTGCTGATCGCCCTGTTCAGCATCAACGCCGGGCAAGCGGTGACCTTCTACGCGGCGCAGTTCTATGTGCTGTTCTTCCTCACCCAGTTCCTCAAGATGGACCCGGCCCTGGCCAACAGCCTGCTGATCATCAGCGTGGTGATCGGCGCGCCGCTGTTCATTCTGTTCGGCTGGCTCTCGGACAAGGTCGGGCGCAAGCCGGTGCTGATGCTCGGTCTGCTGCTGGCGACGCTGCTGTACTTCCCGATCTTCAAGGCCCTGGCCCACTACGCCAACCCGGCCATCGACCAGGCCAGCCGCCAGGCCCCGATTACCGTGATCGCCGACCCGGCCACCTGCACCTTCCAGTTCGACCCGGTGGGCAAGGCGCGTTTCGACAGCCCCTGCGACAAGGTCAAGACCTTCCTGGTGAAACAAGGCCTGCCCTACAGCAGCCAGGCCGCACCCGCCGGCAGCGCGGTGCAGGTGACCGTGGGCGATGTGCAACTCGATGGCTTCGACGAAGCCGCCCTGCGTGGCGCCGTGACCCTGGCGGGCTACCCGCAATCGGCGGACGCGCAGAACGTCAACAAAACCATGGTGGTGGTCCTGATCGTCGCCCTGATCCTGATTGCCGCCATGTGCTACGGGCCACTGGCAGCGTTGATGGTGGAGCTGTTTCCGACGCGCATCCGCTACACCTCGATGTCCCTGCCCTACCACATCGGCAACGGCTGGTTTGGCGGTTTCCTGCCGACAGTGTCCTTTGCCTTGGTGGTGTACACCGGGGATATTTTCTACGGCCTGTGGTACCCGGTGGTGATCACCGGGGTCAGCCTGATCGTCGGGATGATCTGTCTGCGTGAGACCAAGAACGTGGATATTGATCGCAATTGAGGCGGGGGCTTATCGCTGGCAAGCCAGCTCCTGCAGGTAGCCGCGGGGTGTGGCGTGCGCTGTTGTAGGAGCCGGCTTGCCGGCGATAGCCGTCTCAAGGCCTAGATGTTGTTGCAGCCTTTGGCGATGGAGTCTTCGTTGGAGGTGTAAGGCCGCGACGGTTCAAGGTTCCACTGGGGCTTGTTGCGGGCAATGTTGAAGTGGCAGACCAACTGCCGGCGCATGCTGCCCACGGTGCTGTCGCGGTTGTCCGGGTTGTTCTTCCATTGGGCATCCAGGTAATGGTCGACCGCCAATTCATTGAAGAAGTTGTTGGTCTGGTTGTCCTTGATGTTGCGCCCACAGTCAGTGGGCGTCACTTCCAGGGTCATGACATTGCGCCCAAAGCCCGGGTCATGCCGGTCGACCCAGGTCGCACTCTGCACGTAGCGCTCGCAGCTGTTCTTTTCGGTGATGGGGTAGATCACCTGCTTCTTGCTGTCGTAGGCAAAACTGGCGTCCTGCTGCGGCGTCTGCGGCAACTTCATATTGATCACCGGCAAGTATTGCTGCACCGCCTTGTACCACTGGATCTGGTTCAGGCGGGCCCCTTCCAGGCCAGGGTCCTCGGCGTAGAACAAGGCAAGGATCGAGGGCGATTTCGGCGGATTCTCTTCCCATTTGGCCAGGCGCAGTTCGTTCTGGGTGGTGAAGGACTCGGCAGAAATCTGCGCCATGGAGCGGATGCTCTGGTAGAACGCCGGCCCCGCTGCGCTGTTGCGTTCGTCCCGCACGTCAAAGGAACACTGGCGCGAATGGTCACCGCCGTTCTGCCGATAGTTGGCGCCCCACTGCTCGGCCGTGGTCACACCGATCTCGTGGCAGTATTTTTCCACACTGCCCGGGGTGCGCCGGGAGTCGGTACAGCCTTGTTGCTGGCGATCGTCGGTGGCGGCATCGATGGGGAACGAGCACAGCACCGCATAATCCTGATGGTCTTTGGGGTTGCCGAAAATGGTGTCGAAGATAAAGCCGCTCTGTAGCCCGTACGCCAGCTTGCGGAACTTCGAATCCTTGCGCAGGTAAGAGGCAGACACCCCGCCACTGGCCTGGCTTTTCGGGCTGACGCTGTAAAACTGGTAATCGGTCGAAGGCCAGGTGGCGCGGAACAGCACCCCGGAACAGAGGAACGCCGGCTTCGACGGCCCCCCACAGTCCTGGCGCGTGTCGTTGTACAGCTGGTTGAGGCGGGCCACGGTATCGCTGCCCTGATCGGCCTGGGCAGTGCCCAGGCATGACAGACCGGCAAGGGCAATCGCCCAGGTGATGGGGGTTGGCTTGAGGTTCATGCTGAAACGTCCTTGTGGTGTGGAATCCTTGCCCAGCGCCGCTCCTGCCGCGCTGTTAATGCTCACAGGATAGAAGCGTCAAACGACTCTGCAGGATTTTTTTCCGCCCTTTCCGTGCGGACAGATCCGGTGGTCGGCCCCACCTGACGCTTGAATATTGCTCACGCTTGAGCCACTGTCTCGACGCACTTTTTTCTCAGACAGGGCCGTCTCATGCTGTTCATCGTTCCCGGAGTACTGGGCCTGGCCCTTGCGGTCATTCTCTGGCGCCGCCTGCGCGCCCTCACCGCCCTGCGTCGCGAAGCCCATATCCGCGAATTCGTCCTGCCGCCCCGGCTGTTCGAACCGCTGCGGGCCCAGCACCCGCACTTGAACCTCAAGGACTGCCAACTGGTGGCCCAGGGGCTGCGGCAGTTCTTCCTCGCGTACCTGAAAAGCGGGCAACGCTATGTGTCGATGCCCTCCCAGGTGGTGGACGACCTGTGGCACGAGTTCATCCTGCACACTCGGGACTACGACGAATTCTGCCGCAAGGCCTTCGGCCAGTTCCTTCACCACACCCCGGCCGCCGTGCTCGGGCAGAACGCCAAGAAGCAGAGTGACATCGGCCTGCGCCGGGTCTGGTGGCACGCCTGCCATGAAGAGAACATCAACCCGGCCAATCCCAGCCGCCTGCCCCTGCTGTTCGCCCTGGACGCCAAGCTGAAAATCGCCAAGGGTTTCTTCTACGTCGCCGACTGCCAGGTGCCACGCCAGATCGGCGATAGCCACACCGGCAGCACCGTGGTGCATTGCGGCAGCGAGTTGTACAGCGACAGTTCCGACGGCGGCGCAAGCTTCGACAGCGACAGTTTCCGGGCCGACGGCGACTCCGGCAGCAGCGACAGCGGTGGCGATAGCAGCGGCTGTGGCGGCGGCGGGTGCGGGGGTGGCGGCGGCGATTGAAGCCGCGCCACACCGCAGGCCTTGAAGACCGGTCGCGGCGCCCAAACGCGAACTAAGCTGTGGACAGCGCTGGCACGGGCCGGCGCAAGGCACCCCCTGCCCGCACAAGGAACACACCGATGAAAGCCCTCCTGTCTCTGCTCGTCCTCCTGCCCCTGTGCGGCATCGCCCAGGCCGCCGATATCCCATTGTTCAACGTCGACTGCCCGGGCAATATCGCGGTCAGCGCGGACCCGGGCGGCCCGGTGCTGATCAATGGCCAGGAAGCCAAGACCCGGTCGCTGGACGAGCATCGCTTCGAGGCCAAGGGCAATGACATCACCCTGTCCATCAGCGTCGCCGACGACGATTCGGTCAAAGTCACCTACACCGGCAAGCACGGCGCCAAAGGCCTTTGCGAAGCGGTGGATGACTGAGCCGCGCCCCATCCCCCTCCCCTGACGTTGCGAGTTTTCATGGACATTACCGGCATCCCCTTTGGCACCACCGACTGGTCGCAGATCGAAGCCACCGAGCACAGCGGCATCACCGGCACTGCCTACTGGCGGACCCAGAACTTCGCCGGCATTCGCGTGCGCATGGTGGAGTACAGCGCGGGCTACCTGGCCGATCACTGGTGCTCCAAGGGGCATATCCTGCTGTGCCTGGAAGGCGAATTGCACACCGAACTGGAAGACGGCCGGCAATTCGTGCTCAAGCCCGGCATGAGTTACCAGGTGGCAGACAACGCCGAGCCGCACCGCTCGTTCACCGAGGTCGGGGCACGTCTGTTCGTGGTGGATTGAGGCTCGGGGGGGGCGCGGCCCCCTGAAGTCGACGTACCGCTGGCGCCCTAGAACAAGCCCATCTGGCCGCCAATCAAGGTGCTGAAGTCGTCCTGCACAAACGGCAGGATGGCATCGGCCACCGGCTGCAATTGCCGGGTCACGTAGTGGTCGTAGTCGATGGCAGCGCTGCGCACTTCCAGAGGCTCGGGGCCGGCCAGGGTGATCACGTAGTTGATCCAGCCACCGTTCTGGTATTGCCGGGGCCGACCGTGGCGCTGGTTGTACTCGTCGGCCAGCCGCGCGGCACGCACATGGGGCGGTACATTGCGTTCGTAGTCGTCCAGGGGGCGGCGCAGGCGCTTGCGGTAAATCAGGCGCTCATCGAACTCACCGCTCAAGGTGCGGTGCACATAGTCGCGCACGTAGTCCTGATAGGGCTGGCGATGGAAGATCCGCTGGTACAGCTCCTGCTGGAACTGCCGAGCCAGGGGCGACCAGTCGGTGCGCACGGTTTCCAGGCCTTTGTAGACCATTTCATGGCTGCCGTCGGGGCGGGCCACCAGCCCGGCGTAACGCTTCTTGCTGCCTTCCTCGGCGCCGCGAATGGTCGGCATCAAAAAGCGGCTGTAGTGGGTTTCGAACTGCAGCTCCAGGGCGCTCTCCAGGCCGTATTCATCCCGCAGGTGCTCACGCCACCACAGGTTGACCTGCTCCACCAGGGCACGGCCGATGCGACTCGCATCCTCTTCGCTGTGCAGGCCACCCAGCCAGACAAAGGTGGAGTCGGTGTCGCCGTAAATCACCTGGTGCCCCTGGGCTTCGATCAACTGCCGGGTACGGCCCATGATTTCGTGGCCGCGCAAGGTGATGGACGAGGCCAGGCGTGGATCGAAGAAGCGGCAGCCGCTGGAACCCAGCACCCCGTAGAAGGCGTTCATGATGATTTTCAGGGCCTGGGACAGCGGCTGGTTGCCGTCGCGCTTGGCCTGCTCGCGCCCTTCGGCCACCCGGCTGACGATGGCCGGCAGGCAATGCCGCAGACGCGAGAAACGTGCACCGCGAAAGCCCGGCACCGAGTCGTTGTCCGCCGGGTGGCGCAAGCCTTCCACCAGCCCCACCGGGTCGATGAGGAAACTGCGGATGATCGAGGGGTACAGGCTCTTGTAGTCCAGCACCAGCACCGACTCATAGAGCCCCGGGCGCGAGTCCATGACAAAACCGCCCGGGCTGGCCTGGGGCGGCAGCTCACCGAGGTTCGGCGCGACAAAACCCAGGCGGTGCATCAGCGGCATGTACAGGTGGGTGAAGGCCGCCACTGAACCGCCATTGCGATCGGCAGGCAGGCCGGTGACCGTGGCCCGCTCCAGGAGGAAGGTCAGCAATTGGGTCTTGGCGAAGATCCGTGTCACCAGTTCGCAGTCCTTGAGGTTGTAGCGGGCCAGGGCCGGCTTGTCCTCGGCGAACATGCGGTTGATTTCGTCCATGCGCTGGTAAGGGTTGTCGATCGCCTTGCCCTCGCCGAGCAGGGTCTGGGCGACGTTTTCCAGGCTGAAGGACGGAAAGCTCCAGGTCGCCGAGCGCAAGGCCTCGATGCCGTCGATGATCAAGCGCCCCGCCGCCGCGGCAAAAAAGTGCGTGCGGCTGCCGTGTTCGCGCCACTGCATCTCCTCACCGCCCCGCCCCAGCAACAGCGGCACCGCCAAGCGCCGGGCGTGTTCGTGGAGCACGCGCAAATCGAACTGCACCAGGTTCCAGCCAATGATGGCGTCGGGGTCGTGGCGCGCCATCCACTGGTTGAGGCGCTCCAGCAACTGCTCGCGGGAGGTGCAGAATTCCAGGTCGAAATCCACGGGCGTATCGTCTTCCCGGGCACGCCCGAGCATGTACACCTGGCGCTGGCCACAGCCTTCCAAGGCAATGGAATACAACTCGCCGCGCTCGCTGGTTTCAATGTCCAGAGACACCAGCTTCAGGCTTGGCCGGTACTCTGGCGCCGGCTTCATCTGCCCTTCGAGCAACAGACCGTGTTCATCCGCCTGGCCGCCAAACCACACCGGCGCGGTGATGAAGCGCTCCATCAAGTAGCGTTCCGGCGGCCGCACATCGCCTTCGAGCACCTCGACACCGGCGCGGCGCAGGGTCTTGTCCAGGCGAATCAATTGATTGTGTTGCGGGCAATAGAGGCCCAGCACCGGGCGGTGCTGGAAGTCGCAGAGTTCCAGGGGGCGAAGTTCGGCATCCGGGTCATCGGCGAGCAACCGGGTCGCGTGTTCGCGCTGTTCGGCCGGAACAAACGCCACGGACGTCTGCAGCGGCAAACGGATCTGCCGCGGCCCCTGATCGGTGGCCAGCCAGAATTCGACTTGCGTGCCTGCCGGCGTATCACGCCAGTGCCGGGTCAGGACGAAGCCCTGCTGTAAATCCACCGCTGCAACCTCAAGGAGCTGTTTCAAGGCGCCGATTCTACCCGTGATTGCCCGGCAACGGGCGTTCAACTGATAGCGCCGAAGGTTTTGTCAGACAATATGTAGTGCCTGAAAATTTTCACTACAAAACCGTTGACGGCAGGTTTTCACCCTTGCATGATGCAGACGTCTCCCCGATCGGGGGACACAAGCAAAGGTGTTATGAGCAAGCTCGTCTGACCGCCGAGCTGTGACCCGGATGTGTACTGCCCACAAGGCAGATTGATGAAACTGACCTGGCAAAATCGTCCAGTACAAGGACGGGAAGCTGGCGAAAACTCTTCAAGATGCTTGTGGCCGATGGCGGGAATATCGGCAGCTTCATCCAGGTTTACGCTGCTTCTCCTCGTTGTGACGCGCATCGCGTAGCAGTTAATCAATGCAACTACACGCATCAGGCTCTGGGCCTTATCTGTATCCGACAGACACCCTCTGTCGCCCTGTTTCCGGTATCAGGGTCCAACTTACCGATGTAGCAGCATGAATTAACGACTCAACTAGACAGATCGATAAATGGTCAAGGGGCTTATAAAATGAATCTGAACAACCAACCCACTATTGATGAACTGGCTCACCTCTTTGCTAAGCAGAAAGACAGCCTGGACAGCCATATTCTGTGGATAGCCAAGTCAGGTCAGGTGCACATCGACTGCCTGTCGCCCCACGCCCATGAACAAGAGTTCGACGAAAGCCAGCAAGACCTGGCGGCCCGACTGAAGATGTACCGTCGCGGCCAGGGTTATGTCGGCAAGAAAGCTGCAGCGGACAAAGACTTCATTGGACAGGTCCTGGAAACCCTGAAAACTGAATGGCAAGCGCTGCAGAACAAGTCGGAAGTTCGGGTTATCGATCGCTTCTGTTAATTCAGCCACTCCCAAACAGCCACTAACGCGGTATTAAACAACGTTTGTTAAATAGCCGAAGTTAGAAAAC
>NZ_JALQCX010000023.1:0-4288 GCF_023241665.1 Pseudomonas morbosilactucae
ACAACAAAAAGTGTGGAGAATGTGATGAGCCCGAAAATGATGCGTGCGGCACGGATGTACGAAGGCGGCCAGCCGATGCAAATCGAACAGGTGCCAGTCCCGGCGATTCGCCCCACCGAAGTGCTGGTCAAGGTCGCCGCTTGCGGCATCGTGCCCAACCTGCACAACATCCTCACTAACTGGGTCAAATGGTTCCCCCATCTGCCGCTGCCTAAGCTGCCGGCAATCTTCGGCCTGGACCCGACCGGGGTGATCGAGGCGGTGGGCGACCAGGTCTACGACTTCAAGCCCGGTGACCGGGTCTACGTCAACCCGGCCCGCTACTGCGGTTCGTGCCGCGCCTGCCGCGCCGGCAACACCACTGGCTGCAGCGCCTACACCTTCAACGGTTACTTCGGCTTTACCCCGCGCAGCCCACGGATGTTCGAGGACTACCCCTACGGCGGCCTCTGTGAATACATGCCCGCGCCGCAGTACAGCCTGGTGCGCCTGCCCGACAACCTGAGCTTTGAAACCGCCGCGCGCCTGGGCTACCTGGGCACTGCCTACCGGGCCTTGCTCAAGGCCAATGTCGGCCCGGGCAGCACCGTTTTGATCAACGGCATCACCGGCACCCTGGGCCTCGGCGCGGTGGCCCTGGCCTTGGCCATGGGCGCGCGCAAGATCCTCGGCACCGCGCGCAACGAAACCCTGTTCCAGCGGGTCAAGGACCTGGCTGCACCAGGGCGCATTGAGATCCTCTCCCTGGGCTCGTGCCCGACCTACGAGTGGACCGACCGCATCACCGGCGGCGAAGGCCTGGACGCGGTGATCGACGCTCTTGGCCCGGGCGCCCCGGCTGCCGGCCTGGTGGAGGCCATGCGTGGCCTGCACCGTGGTGGCGTGCTGGTGAACATCGGCGCGGTGTCCGGTGAAGTGCCCCTGGACCTGCACTGGATGATGGACAACGACATCCAGCTCAGCGGCTCGGCCTGGTTCACCACCGGCCAGGGTCAGAACATGGCCGACATGGTCGAGTCCGGCGCCCTGGACTTGTCGTTTTTCGAGCACAGCGTGTTTGCCCTGGAAGACGTCAACCAGGCCATCAGCGGCATCGAGAATCGCCAGGGCGGTTTTGGCAACTTCGTGATTCGTCCTTGAACCGAGGTCGGGGCCGCCGCCTGGCGCGCCCCGGTCAACGCCAGGGCAGGAGAGGGCAGTATGCAGATTCGTAGAGTGGTAACCGGCCACGACGAGCAGGGTAAGTCGGTGTTTGTCAGCGACGCCAGTGCAGCGCGGGCCAAGGATTTCAGTGACATCCCGGGTTATGGCTTCAGTCAGGTGTGGAGCCGCGACGGTGCATCCGACGCCGACCAGAGCACCTTTGGCGGCTCGTTGCTGCCAGGGGTGGGCGGCTCGTCCTTATTGATGATCAGCCTGCCGCCGGATTCGGTGATGGCCGCGCCCCTGAACCCGCAGCGGGCCTTGGGCGAGATGGTCGAGGCGCTGCCGGGGCTGATCGAGTGTTTTGAACCCGAGGCGCCGGGCATGCACCGCACGCCGACCCTGGATTATGTGGTGATCCTCGAAGGCGAGTTGTGGCTGGAACTGGACAATGGCGAGCAGCGCCTGGTGCGCAGCGGCGACGTGGTGATCCAGCAGGGCACCCGGCATGCCTGGCGCAACAAGTCCGAACGCCCGGCCCGGGCCGCGGTGTTTATGCAGGGCCTGGCCCAGGGAGGCCAGCCATGAGCGCGACCCTGAACCTGCTGGGCCTGTCCGGCAGTCTGCGTCGGCACTCGGCCCACAGTGCCGTGCTGCTCAGCGTGGCCGAAGCGCTGCCGTCCGAGGTGCGCCTGACGCTGCACAGCTTGCAGGATGTGCCGCCCTATAACGAAGACCATGACGGCCCGAACGCGCCACCGGCGGTGCTGGCCTTGCGCGCGGCGGTGGCGGCGGCCGATGGCCTGTTGATCGGTTCGCCGGAGTACAACCACGGCATGTCCGGGGTGCTGAAAAACGCCCTCGACTGGTTGTCCCGGCCCCACGGTCGCTCGGTGCTGACCGGGCGTGCGGTGTTGACCTTTACCGCCTCGCCGGCCTTTACCGGCGGCGCCCGGGCCCATCAGCAATTGAATGAAACCCTGTGGGCGGTGCAGGCACGGCAGGTGGTCTATCCGCAGATCGTGATCGGCAGCGTGGCCGGCAAGATCGTCGACGGGCGCCTGGTGGACGAAGCGGCGCGCAGTTTCCTGATGGCTGGGGTCGGCCTGTTGATCGAGCAAGCCCAAGCCTCCTAAACGCGCACGGTGCGGGTGAGGGCGCGGAGGTCGCCTTCGTCCGAGCCGCCGATGCGCCGGCAACACTTCACCTCCCCAGCCCGGCGCAACATTCTTGGCCGCGGCGCATTACAGCAATCGACCGCGTTGCCGATAACAGCGATATGGAATCACTGGGCCGTGCGTGGCCAGTTTCCCAGGCAGGAGGGTGGCGGTTGCATGGGGCCGGAAAGAGCCCAGTCACCGCAGCTTCGACGGCGTCGCCTATCCTGAGGTTTTCGGCTTATAGCTGCTCTTCCTGCTTTCGGTGCTGCCCCTTTGAAACGCGACCTTCGGCTTGCCTCATTGCTGACCTACCTGGTGTGCTCATCGGTCATTCTGATGACCCTATGGCAGATCTGGACCGCTCGCCAGAACACCCTGAGTGATATCCAGACCGATACTGTCAACCTGACCAACGCCCTGAATACCTACACCGAAGGCATCTTCAAGCAGAGCGAGTTGGTGCTGATCGGGCTGACCGAGCGCATCGAGAACCTGGGCGATGACCCGGGTGACGTGCAGCGCCTGAAGTCGGTGGTGGAGCAGGAGATGGCGGCGCTGCCGCAGTTGAACTCAATGGCCTGGTATGACGACCAGGGCAACTGGCGCTTCTCCACCCATCCCATCGCCAAGCGCACCAATGCCAGCGACCGTGAGTTTTTCACCTACCACCGTGACCATCCTTCGCGGGAGGTGTTTATCGGCCCGGCGATTCGCAGCCGGGTCACGGGCGCCTGGGTGATTTCCGTGAGCCGGCGGATCGACCATGGCGACGGCTCCTTTGCCGGGGTGCTGTCGGTCACGGTTGGCCTTGATTATTTGCTGAGCTTCTACAAGAGCATCGAGGTCGGGCAGACCGGGGTCATCAGCTTGACCTCGGACCAAGGGCGCCTTCTGCTGCGCTATCCGTTTCACGAGGAGGACATCGGTCGTGACCTGTCTTCGGCGCCGATCTTCGCTCAGGCCTTGGCAGACACCCGTTCGGGCACGGCGGACTTTATCTCCAAGGTCGACGGGTACGGCGCCTCTACGCGTTCCGCAAAAGCGCCGAGTATCCGCTGGTGACCACCGTGGCAGTGGGGAAGGACGAAGCCCTGGGTGCCTGGTGGAGCCAGTCCAAGCAATCGGCGGTGGTGGTCCTGTTGCTGTCGGGGTTGCTGCTGGTGCTGGGCCGGCGCTTGATCAATCACATCAACCGGCGCATCAGCGCCGAGCAGGCGTTGATGGACAGCCGGTCGCGCTTGCTGGAGTTGAACCAGACCCTGGAGGTGCTGGCCTCCGAGGACAAACTCACCGGCCTGGCCAACCGCCGGCGTTTCGATGCCTTTCTCGACGTTGAATTCCAACGGGCCAAGCGCAGCGGCCTGCCGTTGTCGCTGATCCTCATCGATGTGGATTTTTTCAAGCGTTACAACGACCACTACGGGCACTTGGCGGGTGATGAATGTTTGAAAAACATCAGCCGCTTGATCCAGGCGTGCGTGGGGCGCCCGGGGGACATGGTGGCCCGTTATGGCGGTGAGGAAATTGCCGTGGTCTTGCCCAACACCGACGAGGCGGGGGCTCGCAGAGTGGCCGAGGCCATCCGCCACGACATCGAACGCGCCGGGCTGCCGCACCAGGGCAGCCCATTGGGGATGATCACCGTCAGTGCCGGCGGCGCGACCTGCCTCGGGGCGGATGAAACCTGTCACCAGGAGCGCCTGATCGAGTTGGCGGACCAAGCACTGTACGCCGCCAAATCCGCCGGCCGCAACCGCACGGCCTACACCACCCCCTAGACGCCGGCCGTCTTTGTAGACGCTGCCTTTGTAGGAGCTGGCTTGCCAGCGATGATGCCCTTGAAAACGCCATCGCCGGCAAGCCGGCTCCTACAAGGGCACTGAAGCTTGCGCCCACACCTGCCGCCAATTATGACCAGCGCCCGCTGTCTTTGTAGGAGCTGGCTTGCCAGCGATAGGGCCCTTGAAACCGCCATCGCCGGCAAG